>JAJUFY010000115.1 GCA_029263635.1 Ectothiorhodospiraceae bacterium
AGGCCCATGAAATTGCCGATCATGGTGTTGCGCAGGGCAAGCATGTTGGCCTTGGCGTAGGCGCCATCCGGCTCCAGGCTGCCGAGGGTCGGCGGCGTGACCGCGACGGTCGGCGTGAGCAGGGCGTGGACACCGGCCAGAGCCTCCGTTGCCGTTTCTACAAACGACTCCAGCAGCGCCCGGCGGTCGACGTACTCCCAGGCCGACAGCGCATCCGCGGCGGCGATCCGCTGCGCCACGTTGGGATCGAGCTTGGCGATGTGGTCGGGCAGCTGCCGGCGCAGGAAGGCGGCCAGTTCCGAGGCCGCCACCCCGCCGTTGCGGAACATCTCGTAGGCCTCCTGGCAACGCGGCAGCTCGAGCTTGACGATCCTGGCGCCGCGGCGGGCCAGGGTGTCGATAGCGCTCTGCACCGC
Source organism: Ectothiorhodospiraceae bacterium (assembly GCA_029263635.1). Classification (GTDB taxonomy): domain Bacteria; phylum Pseudomonadota; class Gammaproteobacteria; order Nitrococcales; family AK92; genus JAAYIK01. Next base: position 417 of record JAJUFY010000115.1, read on the forward strand.
TTCCGCCACGCCTGGACTGCAGTCTTCCCAGAAGAAGGTTTCCGGCACGCCCAGGCGCAGGTCGCTGATGTCCAGCGGCTGCGCAGTCCGATCCAGCGCCGGGTTGAGGCGGGCATCGATGGCGTCGAAGGCGAAGGCCAGATCGTCGACCGTGTTGGCCAGGATGCCGGGCGTGTCCAGCGTCGAGGACAGCGGCACGATGCCGGCCTTCGGCCAGCGGCCGGCGGTGGTCTTGAGGGCGGTGGTGCCGGTCATCGCCGCCGGGATGCGGACCGAGCCGGCGGTGTCGGTGCCGAAGGCGAGCAGGGCGCTGCCTTCCACCAGCGACACGCCGGCGCCGGAGCTGGAGCCGCCCGGTACCCGGTGCTCATTGGGGTCCCATGGATTGCGCGGCGTGCCCCAATGGGCATTGGTGCCCAGGCCGCCGAAGGCGAACTCGACGGTATGGGTCTTGCCCATCACCAGCGCCAGCTGTGCGAGCGCACTGCTCATGACCGGGCCCGGCCGTTCCCATTCGGCCGGCAGCCGCGCGGCGGAGCCGGCATAGGTCGGCAGGTTGGGCACGGCGAACAGGTCCTTGACGGAGACCGGCAGGCCCATCAGCGGGCCTGAGTCGTAGCCGGCCGCCAGGAGGGCGTCGATGTGGGCTGCCGCGGTCAGTGCCTGCTCGCCGGACCAGGTGATGTAGGCCTGGTAGTCATGCGCGGCGTGGCGCTCAGCGGCATGGGCGGCCAGCGCCGTCGCCGTCAGCCGGCGGTCGCGCAGCGCAGCGTGGGCCGCGCGCAGGGAAAGCGTGTCTAGGTCGATCTCGGTCATGTCGTTGTTCTCAAAGCCGAGGAGGCGCCCCGGCGGCACGGCCGGGTTTCGCCTCGGTCCTGAGCGACGCCTTGGTCGCAGTGTTTTTTCTTGCTAATTGGCGGTGGCGCCGGCTTCACAGGGCTTCGGCGATCGCCTTGCCCAGCTCGGTGGTGCTGGCCTTGCCGCCGAGGTCCGGTGTGCGCGGCCCGTCCACCAGGACCGTTTCGATGGCCTGCAGGATGGCGTCGTGCGCGTTCCGGTAGCCGAGGAAGTCCAGCATCATGGCGCCGGACCAGATCATGGCGATCGGATTGGCGATGTTCTGGCCGTAGATATCCGGCGCCGAGCCGTGCACCGGCTCGAACAGGGACGGGAAGGTCCGCTCCGGGTTGAGGTTGGCCGAGGGGGCGATGCCGATGGTGCCGGCGCAGGCCGGGCCGAGGTCGGAGAGGATGTCGCCGAACAGATTGGAGGCGACCACCACATCGAAGCGCTCCGGGCTCAGCACGAAGCGCGCGGCCAGGATGTCGACGTGATACTTGTCCCAGCGTACCTCCGGGTAGTGCTGCGCCATTGCCTCCAGCCGCTCGTCCCAGTACGGCATGCTGATGGCGATGCCGTTCGACTTGGTGGCCGAGGTCAGGTGCCGCTTCGGCCGCGACTGCGCCAGCTCGAAGGCATACTTGAGAATCCGGTCCACGCCCTTGCGGGTGAATACCGCTTCCTGCAGCACCAGTTCCCGCTCGGTGCCTTCGAACATGCGGCCGCCGACCGATGAGTACTCGCCCTCGGTGTTCTCGCGGACCACGTAGAAATCGATGTCGCCGGGCTTGCGCCCGGCCAGCGGGCAGGGCACGCCCGGCATCAGCCGCACCGGCCGCAGGTTCACGTACTGATCGAAATCGCGGCGGAACTTGAGCAGCGAACCCCACAGCGAGACGTGGTCCGGCACCACGTCCGGCCAGCCGACCGCGCCGAAGTAGATGGCATCCACGCCCTGCAGCTGCTCGGCCCAGTCGTCCGGCAGCATCTTGCCATGGGCCTGGTAATACTCGGCGCTGGACCAGTCGAGGTGGGTATAGCGCAGGTTGATGTCGAACTTGCGGGCGGCCGCGTCAAGCACGCGCAGCCCCTCCGGCATGACTTCTTTGCCAATCCCATCCCCGGGGATCACAGCGATATGGTGGGCGTGCATGCAAACCTCCTCACGACCAAACGGCGCGTACCATACTACGCCGTGGGCCGGTCGGAAACTGCGAACCCGGGCGGCTGCCAGGCAGCCGGCATGCACGTCTTGCAAGAGTCCGGCCGGCGCGTGAAGATGCGCGCCTTACTCCAACCACCTGACTCGCCGTGTCGCCAGCCAACTTCGCCATCGTTCTGTTCAGCACCATCCTGGCGTTTACCGTTCTGTACGCGCCGCAGCCGCTGCTGCCCGTGCTGGCACGGGATCTGGCGGTCAGCCAGCCGGCCGCTTCGCTGCTGACCACGGTGACGCTGATTCCGCTGAGCATTGCGCCGATCGCCTACGGCTTCCTGCTGGAATCGGTGTCCGCCAAACGGGTGCTGATCGTCGCCGCGGCGCTGCTGGCCGGCACCTCCTTCGTGCTCGCAACAGGCCCAGGCTATGGCGGTTTCCTTGCCGTGCGGCTGATGCAGGGCCTGTTGATCCCGGCCATGCTCACCGCGCTGATGACCTACGTCTCCGCCAGCGTCGAGCCGGCCCGGCTGGGGCGGGCGATGGCCGTCTATGTGGCGAGCACGGTGCTCGGCGGCTTCGTCGGCCGGGCGTTTTCAGGAATCGTCACGGAGCTGTCGAACTGGCAGGTCACCTTCGGCCTGATCGGCGCGCTGCTGCTGGTCACGGTGGCGCTGCTGCTGCGGCTGCAGGGCGACTCGACCAGCCGCTTCAGCCGGGTGCATCCGCGGGTGATCGGCGAAGTACTGCGCTTTCCCGGCCTGGGGCGAGCCTATCTGGTGATCTTCTGCGCCTTCTTCGCGTTCGCGTCGCTGCTCAATTTCCTGCCGTTCCGGCTGACGGAGCTGGCCGATGGCCTCGGCTCGGCCGCCATCTCGCTGATGTACACCGGCTATCTGATGGGCATCGCCGTCTCGCTCGCCTCGGGGCGGGCGGTGCTGCGGTTCGGCGAGCGGCGGGTGGTCACGGCCGGGCTGCTGCTGTTTCTGGCAGCGATCCTGCTGTTCCAGGTGCCGGTCGTGCCCTTCCTGTTCGCCAACATGTTCCTGCTCTGCGCCGGCATGTTCCTGGTGCACAGCGTGCTGCCGGGCTATGTCAACCGGCTGGCCCCGGAGCGGCGCGACATCGTCAACGGCCTGTACGTGGCCGCCTACTATGCCGGCGGCAGCGTCGGTTCCTTCCTGCCCGGCCTGGTGCTGGCCGCCGGCGGCTGGAACGCTTTCATCCTGACGCTGGCCGGGGTGCTGGTGCTCGCCCTGGTCGCGGTCGCCGGCAGGCGCGCTACCGCAGCAGCAGGCTGACTACCGGCACCAGGCTGAACCAGACGGCGTAGGCCAGCGCAGCCGCCAGCAGCATATCGATGCGGATGGCGCCCTGGTGCCGGCGCCGGTAGCGGAGGATCAGAACGCTGAGCAAGGCCGCATGGGCAACTGCAGCGTAGCGTAGCCGGCCGAGCTCGGGTATGAGCGCCTGCGCCTGCAGGAGCAGCGCGCTTGCCGCCGCAAGCCAGATTGCAAGCAGCGCCAGTACTGCCGCAGTGTGCGTGCCATAGGTCACCGCCACGGTGCGCTTGCCGGCGCCGCGGTCGGCATCCCGGTCGGGGATCTCGGCCAGCAGGATGGCAGCCAGCACGGCCATTCCGAGCGGCAGGGAGCTCGCCCAGGGCGTTGGCATGGCAACGGACCCGCCCTGCAGCAGATAGCCCCACAGCACCACGCCGGCGCTGAGCACAAGCGCCACCGTCGGTTCGCCCAGGCCACGATAGGCAAGCATGAGCGGGGGCGTGGTGTAGCCGAGAGCGAGCACGAGTGTTACCACGATCACCGCCGCTGACACAGCCGCCGCGCCAGGGCTTGCTGCCACGGCCAATGCCGCCACTGCCAGCGCCAGCGCGACGCTGACCACCGCCCCCCGCAGGATCTCGCCGGCACCGAGCCGCCCCTCCACCAGAACCCGGGAGCCGCCGCTAAAGGCGCTGAAATGGCGGTTTACGCGATCGCTGGGGTAATCGAAATAGTCGTTGGTGAGCACCGTCGCGGTTTCCATGGCGAACACGGCCAGGTAGCCGATCACATAGAGGGCCGGCGACATCGATCCGGGCGCGAGCACGGCACCGAGGGTGTAGCCCATCCAGCTCAGCAGCCGGAAGTGCAGCCGCAGTGCCTTGCACCAGGCCCGCAGCTTGCTGCCCGGCGCAGGCGCTGGACACGCCGACGGCGGCGGCTCATGCAGGCCCTTGCCGCCGGGCATGCCGTCAGGCCCGCAACGCCGCCGCAGCGATCCGGCGCCGCAGCTCCTCGTCCGGCAGGCGGCCGTGGCCCGCCTGCATGTTGTCGCGCAGGTGCCGGACTTTGGACGTGGCCGGGATCGTGCAGGTGACGGCCGGATGGGAGATCACGAACTTGAGCAGCAGCTGCGCCCAGCTGCTGCAGTCGATGTCGGCGGCCCAGGCCGGCAGCGGCCGGTCGCGCAGGCGCCGCAGCAGGCTGCCGCTGGCGAACGGCCGGTTGACGATGACCGCTACGCCGCGCTCCCGGGCGAGCGGCAGCAGCCGCTGCTCGGCTTCCGGTTCGGCCACCGAATAATTGATCTGCACGAAGTCGACCGGGTGCCGCTCGATCACGCGCGCAACCTCGCCGTGGGCACTGGCGGTGTAGTGGGTGACGCCGACATAGCGGACCCGGCCTTCCCGTTTCCAGGCAGCGAGGGTCTTGAGGTGAGTGTCGACGTCGAGCAGGTTGTGCACCTGCATCAGGTCCAGCCGCTCGCCGCGCAGCTTGCGCAGCGATTCCTCCATCTGCCGGATGCCTGCTTCCCGGCCGCTCGTCCACACCTTGGTGGCGGCGAACAGGCGGTCGCGCAGGTCGAGCTCGGCGGCCAGGTCGCCGACCACCTGCTCGGCCCGGCGGTACATCGGCGAGGAGTCGATCAGGCGCCCGCCGAGTTCGACAAAGGCGGTCAGCACTTCCTGCAGCGGGCCGCGCTCGGCCGCCGTGGCGCCGACATCGAAGGTCTGCCAGGTGCCGAGCCCGATCACCGGCAGCGGCTCGCCGGAGGAGGGGATGGGGCGGGTCTGCATGGTTTTCTCCCGGGTAGATGCGCTGGCGCCGGCCGCGGCCGGGCCGGCGAGCGCTGTGCCGGCGAGCGCGGCCAGGGCGAGCAAGGTGCGACGACGGTCTGGATCGATCATGGGACTTCCCGGCAACGAACCGCCTTGCGGCGGCAGGGCGGCCTGTCTACAGTCAGGTTGCATGTGCCATTAGCCACCGATTTCGAGTGTAGGCCGGCCAGGCGCTAGCTGCCGTACGGCAGGGGCGTTTTTGCAGCAGGAGCAATGCCATGACCGATTCCGCCGCAACGGCGCTACTGAAGGGGGTGCGGGTCGTCAGCCTGGCGCCCAACCTGCCCGGTCCGGCTGCTGCGGCGCGTCTGGTGGAACTGGGGGCGGCAGTGACCAAAGTGGAGCCGCCTGCCGGTGATCCGATGGCGGAGTTCAACCCGGTCTGGTACGACGAGCTGCGCCGTGGCCAGACCTGCCTCACCCTGGATCTCAAGGAGCCCGACGACAGCGAGGCGCTGCACCGCCATCTGGCGGAGGCCGATCTGCTGATCACCTCGAGCCGGCCTGCTGCCCTGGCGCGGCTGGGGCTGGATTGGCCGAGCCTGCACGCTCGCCATCCGCGGTTGTGCCAGGTCGCCATCGTCGGCTATGCGCCGCCCGACGATAACCGCCCGGGCCACGACCTGACCTATCTGGCCGAAGCCGGCCTGGTGGATGAGGGCCGCATGCCGCCGACCCTGTTCGTCGACCTCGCCGGTGCCGAGCGGGCCGTCAGCACGGCGCTGGCGCTGCTGCTGGCACGCAACCGCAGCGGCGAAGGCAGCATGGCGACAGTAGCGCTGTTCGATGCCGCTCGGGCACTGGCGGCGCCGCGGCGGCATGGCACCACCATGCCGGGCGCGCTGCTGGGCGGCGGCCTGCCGCAGTATGCCCTGTACCCGGCACGCACCGGCACGGTGGCTGTCGGCTGCCTGGAGCCGCATTTCAGCGCCCGGCTGGCGGCCGAACTGGGGCTCGAGCGGCTCAGCCACGAGGCGCTGCGAACGGTATTCCGCGAGCGCGACGCCACCGAATGGGAAGACTGGGCCGCCGCGCGCGACCTGCCGCTGGTGGCGGTGCGGCGCTAGGCCTCGCCAGGGAGCAAGGCAGCCACCAGAACATGCATGTGGACATGCCGGCGGCCCTGTCGCGCTGCCGCCCGGGGAATGCCTGTCACCAAACACATCCGGTGCCCGCATACGACGCGGATGCGCCTTAGCAAGAGGGAGTAGGAGCCATGGCCGAAGCCGTTATCGTCGATGCCGTACGGACGCCATTTGGACGGCGCAACGGTGTGCTGCGCGAGACGCGCCCCGACAGCCTGCTGGCACACGCCCTGCGCGGGCTGAGCGAGCGCACCGGGCTGGAGCCGGCGGCGGTGGACGACGTGATCGCCGGCTGCGTCA
>JAJUFY010000324.1 GCA_029263635.1 Ectothiorhodospiraceae bacterium
GCGGCAGCGTCTCCGGCACGCGCTTGAGCGCCACCTCGGCGCCGGCCTCGCGCGCCCCCTGGGCCACCGCCTGCGCCATCGCCTCGATGTGGCCGTAGAAGCTGTGATACAGCACCAGAACTTTCGCCATCGTGTCGCTCCCTTGATTCGTCAATTCGCTGGTCGACCCGGATGTGACCGGGAACTGGGCACAGCTTAGTGGCAAGGAGCGGGTTGATTGGCGCAAAAATCGGTAGCTATTGATTCATTTCTTGGTTGTATCTGCCTGCCGCCGCCGGCTGCTGACCGATACATCCGTTTCTTCGATCTATGCGGCGCAGTTTTTGCGCCCTTCTATCGGCTGTTTGACCCTACACTGGGTGCCGAATCGCCGTATGCACGGGCGCGACAAGGGCGCGCCTTTTGGGAGGACATCCGTGAAGCACAGCAGTATCGAAGCGGCACTCGCTGCCATTGCGGCAGGCCGGCCGGTCATCGTGGTCGACGACGAGACGCGCGAGAACGAAGGCGATCTGATCCTGGCGGCGGAGCATGCGACGCCCGAGCAGCTGGCGTTCATGATCCGCCACACCAGCGGGGTGATCTGTGCGGCGCTGCCCGGCGAGTGGCTGGATCGCCTGCAGCTGCCGCTGATGGTGGACGAGAACAGCGAATCGCAGGGCACCGCCTTCACCGTTTCGGTCGATTACCGGCATGGCACCACCACCGGGATTTCCGCCGCCGAGCGTAGCGCGACGCTGCGGGCGCTGGCGGACCCGCTGGCCAGGCCCGAGGCGTTCAACCGCCCCGGCCATGTCTTCCCGCTGCGGGCCAGGGACGGCGGCGTCCTGAGCCGGCCCGGCCATACCGAAGCGGCGGTGGATCTGGCGCGGCTGGCGGGGCTGCAGCCGGTCGGGGTGCTCAGCGAGCTGATCAACGACGACGGCAGCATGATGCGGCGCCCGGAGCTCGAACGCTTCGCCCGCGCCCACGGCCTGCCGCTGATCAGCATCGAGGAGCTGATCGCCTGGCGGCAGCGGCACGAGCCGATGATCGAACACGCCGCCCAGGCGCGCCTGCCCACCCGGCACGGGGAGTTCGCCATGCACGTCTACCGCTCGCGGCTGGACGGCATCGAGCACGTGGCCCTGGTCAAGGGCGATGTGGACGGTAAGGAGAACGTGCTGGTACGGCTGCATTCCGAATGCCTGACCGGCGACATCTTCGGCTCGCAGCGCTGCGACTGCGGCGAGCAGCTGGATCAGGCGCTGGCCCGCATCGCCGAGGCCGGCCAGGGGGTGCTGGTTTACCTGCGCGGCCACGAGGGGCGCGGCATCGGGCTGACCGCCAAGCTGCGCGCCTACCAGCTGCAGGATGGCGGCAGCGACACCGTCGACGCCAACCTCGCGCTCGGGCTGCCGGTCGACGCCCGCCGCTACGACGTCGGTGCCCAGATCCTCACCCAGCTGGGGGTGACCACGGTGCGGCTGCTGTCCAACAATCCGCGCAAGCTCGCCGAGCTGGAAGGCCATGCGCTGAAAGTGGTCGAGCGGGTGCCGCTGCACATCGCGCCCAACCCCGAGAACCTGCGCTACCTGCAGACCAAGCAGGAGAAGCTCGGCCATATGCTGGCGCTGGTCGACGCGCCCAAGGCCGCCAATGGCGTTTGAAAACGACACGGCGGCAGGAGGCGGCAGCATGATCATCCGGCGATCCCACGAGCGAGGCCGCTCCTACCACGGCTGGCTGCGTTCCCAGCACACCTTCTCCTTCGCGGACTACTACGACCCGCGGCATTCCGGCTATCGCTCGCTGCTGGTGCTCAACGAAGACCAGGTGGATCCGGGCCGCGGCTTCGGTGACCACGGCCATCGCGAGATGGAGATCATCTCCTACGTGCTCGCCGGCGAGCTGGCCCACAAGGACAGCACGGGCACCAGCTCGGTGATCCGCCCCGGCGACGTGCAGCGCATGAGCGCCGGCACCGGCGTGATTCATAGCGAATTCAACAACTCGCGTGAGCACGAGGTGCATTTCCTGCAGATCTGGATCGCCCCGGAACGCCGCGGACTGGAACCGAGCTACGAGCAGAAAGCGTTCCCGGTTGCCGAGCGGCAGGGGAGGCTGCGCCTGGTCGCCTCGCGCGACGGCCGCGACGGCTCGCTGACCGTCCATCAGGACGTGAACCTGTATGCCTCGGTGCTGGCGCCGGGCGAGCGGGTCCGCTTCGAGCAGCCGCAAGGCCGGCATGTGTGGCTGCACATCGCCCGCGGCCTGGTGGTGGCCAATGGCGAGCCGCTGGGGGCCGGCGATGCGGCGGCTTTCGACCAGGCTGGGCCTATCGAGCTGCTTGGCGAGGAGGACGCGGAACTGTTGCTGTTCGACCTGGCGTGACGGGGCAGCTGGTGGCGCGCTGCCGGCGGCACAATAAACAGGGCTGATCGACCGATTTTCTTCGACCGGCCCTAAGGCTGTGCCGACTCGCTGACCGCCATTCCCACCAGGCAAGGATCGCCGCGATGCCCAGAGGTTCCAGCCGTGCCCCCCTGATCGTGCGCAACGCCAAGCTGAGCGATGTGCCCGCGATCGTCGAGCTCTCCTACCGGGCCTACGAGGCCAGCGGCATCGAGGGCTACCGCGAAGCCGCGATCATCGGCCAGATCAACACTTGTCCGGAAGGCCAGTTCGTCTGCGTCCAGGGCGACCGGGTGCTGGGCTACTGCGCCACTTTCCGCATCAGCGGCGAGCTGGCGCTCAAGCCGCA
>JAJUFY010000094.1 GCA_029263635.1 Ectothiorhodospiraceae bacterium
AACGTTGTTCACCTGGTTCGGATAGTCCGAGCGGCCGGTGGCGATGACGCAGTCCGGCCGCACCGCCTTGGCCTCTTCCGGCAGGATCTCCGGAACCGGGTTGGCCAATGCCAGGATCAGCGGCCGTTCGGCCATGGTCTTCACCATCTCCGGCTTCAGCACGCCGGCCGTCGACAGGCCGAGGAAGACGTCGGCGCCGGCGACGATCTCGGCCAGCGTGGTCGCATTCGTCTCCTGCGCGAACTGCGCCTTGCTCGGATCGAGGTCGGCCAGGCGTTTCCTGCTGATGACCCCCTTGGAGTCGGTCATCCAGACGTTCTCGCGGCGCAGGCCGAGGGCGAGCATGAGGTCCACGCAGGCGATCGCCGCGGCGCCCGCTCCCGAGCACACCAGCTTGACCTCCTCGATCTTCTTGCCGACGACGCGCAGGCCGTTGAGCACCGCGGCGGCGGAAATGATGGCGGTGCCGTGCTGGTCGTCGTGGAAGACCGGGATGCGCATGCGCTCGCGCAGCTTCTTCTCGATGTAGAAGCACTCCGGCGCCTTGATGTCCTCGAGATTGATGCCGCCGAAGGTCGGCTCGAGCGCGGCGATGATGTCGATCAGCTTCTGCGGGTCGCGCTCGTTGATCTCGATATCGAACACGTCGATACCGGCGAACTTCTTGAACAGCACGCCCTTGCCTTCCATCACCGGCTTGGCCGCCAGCGGCCCGATGGCGCCGAGGCCCAGTACCGCGGTGCCATTGGTGATGACGGCGACCAGATTGCCGCGGGAAGTGACCCGGGCAGCTTCCGTGGGGTCTTCGACAATGGCTTCGCACGCCGCGGCGACCCCCGGCGAATACGCCAGCGCCAGATCACGCTGATTGGCGAGCGGCTTGGTGGGGGTGACCTGAATCTTGCCGGGAGGGTCGTTACGGTGATACTCGAGTGCGGCGTCGCGGAAATCTTCGGACATCAATGTTCTCCAGAGGGGCAGGCGCTAACAGCTTCCACCGGTGCTGCGTCGCCGTGCCGCAAGCCCTGGCGGATGCGAGCGAGGTTCTGCGACGCGGTAGCGTGGAGGCTTCGATCTGGCGCGCATTATACGGTTCTGCTGCCCACTCAAGCCACCGGCGATGCGGCATTTTTGCGCATTCGGTTTTTGCCTCAATCGCGGAATGGGGCCAGGAAGGTGCGCAGCGCCTCGGCGAATCGCTGTGGCTGCTCGGCATGCAGCCAATGGCCCGCCTCCGGTATCGCCTGCAGCCGGCTGTTGGGGAAGTGGTGCTGGATGGCCGCCTGGGCGGCATCGGTGACGTAATCCGAGTCGGCGCCGTGGATGAACAGGGTCGGCCCGTCGTAGCTTCCGTCCAGCGCCGGGAAGCTCTCCAGTTGCGGCAGCTGATCGGCCAGCGTGTCCAGCGGGATGCGCCAGCGGTAGCCATCGCCGCTGCGGTCGAGGTTGGTCAGCAGGAACTGCCGCAGCGTCTGGCTTGGAATCTCGGCAGCGAGTGCCGCGCTGGCCTGGGCCCGGGAGCGCACCTGGGCCAGATCCAGCCCCTGCATGGCCTTGATCAGCGGCTGATGGCTCTGGTGGCGATAGGCCACCGGCGCAATATCGGCAACCACCAGGGCCTGGATCCGCTGCGGCGTCTCCAGCGCCAGCGTCATCGCCGTCTTGCCTCCCATGCTGTGCCCGAGCAGCAGCACCGATTCGAGCTCGAGCGCATCGAGCAGCCGACGCACGTCGGCGGCCATGGCCGGCTAGTCCATGCGCGGGGCGTGGACCGAGCGGCCATGGTTGCGCAGATCCGGCAGGATCACGTCGAAGTGCTCGGCCAGCCACTTCGCGTGGCTCCCCCAATTGGAGCCGGAGCCGTACAGGCCGTGCAGGATCACCAACGGTCGGCCCTGGCCCTGCCGGGTGTAATGAAGAAGGGTCGATTCGGTCATGTCTAGCTACCTCAACGCGATCCGGTCGCCGTCATGGGGGCGGCTGTGCCGATCAGGATACCGCGCTTCGCCCGGACCGGGGGTCGGCGCGCGGGAGTGGCGAGGATTTGCTCTTGCGCTATAACATTCATATAAAATAAATGTTATAGCTCTGTTCCTGCAGCCGCAGGAGCGATCATTCCGGTCTTGGAGGCGTTGATGTTCGGCAGGCGACGGCAGATTGATGCGCTCCGGCGGGAGCTTGAGGCGGCCCGGGCGGCCACTGCGCAGCTCCGGCAACGTGCCGCCGAGGCCGAAGCCGAGCGCGACCGGCTGCAGGGCAAGCTCATCGCGCACCGGGAGCGGGCGCGGCTGACCGAACGCGTCCTCGGGAACCTTGCTGGATTCGGCGCCTCGGTCGCCGCCCTGCGCGAGTCGTTCGCCGATCTGGCCGAGGTACTGGCCGACAACCGGCGGGCGGCCGAAGCGTCGGCGGTCGCCTCGGAGGCCAACCGTTCCGATCTCGAGGCCATCGTCGAGCGCCTGGTCGGGATAGACGGCCAGATCGGCACGGCTGCCACGGAAGTGGCCTCTCTGCATGCGGATGCCAGCCATATCGACACCTTCATCGGCCTGATCGATAGCGTCTCGGAACAGACCAACCTGCTGGCGCTCAACGCCAGCATCGAGGCGGCGCGGGCCGGCGAACACGGCCGCGGTTTCGCCGTGGTGGCGACCGAGGTCCGGCAGCTGGCCTCCCGTACCAGCAGCGCCACCGGCGAGATCCGGGCCCTGGTGAACGGCATCCAGGCGAAGACAGCGCAGACCGATGCGCTGATGGGGCGCAATGCCGACAGCGTCAAGCGGCTCAGCAGCGATGCCGGCGCCGTGCTGGGCCGCACCGGGCAGTTGCTGCGGCTGGCCGGCGAGGCCGGAGCCGCCATCGCCACCGCCGCCGCGCTGAGCGAAGTCGAGCTGGCGAACCTCGAGGAACTGGAAATCAAGCTCGCCGTGTATCGGGTTTTCCTCGGACTCGACAGGATCGAGCCGGATGCGCTCCCGAGCGAGACCGAATGCCGGCTCGGCCGCTGGTACTACCAGGGGACCGGTAGCATGCTGTTCGGCAGCAGCGAGGGGTTCCGGGCGCTGGAGGCGCCCCACCGGACTGTCCATGTGCAGGCCAAGGAGGCGTTGCGGCAATTCTATGCCGGGCGGCATGAGCCTGCGCTGCAGTCGCTGGCCGCCATGGAGGCCGCCAACCTGGACGTCATGAACCGGCTGCGCCGGCTGGTGCGCGCCGAGCGACTGCCGGGTGCCGATAGCGAGGCTGCAGCAGCAGGCAGCGGCCGATAAGCTGCGGTCAGTGCAGGAGGAAGGCGCCGAGGCAGGCGGCCACCCGCTCGGGCTGTTCCTCCTGCACGAAATGCCCCGCCTCGATCTGCTCGACCTGGATTTGCCGGAAGCAGGTCTCGATGTGGTTGAGCGTCTCGGGAATGATCACCGGATCCTTGTTGCCGTAGATGTAGAGGCCGGGCATCGGCCAGACATGATCGGCGAGCGTCGCCCAGCGCTTGATGTCGTCGCGCATGGCACGGTAATAGTTGGCGCCGGCGCCCGGGGTGCCGGGGATGCGATAGCAACGCACGTATTCCCGCACGGCGTCCTCCGGGAACGGGGCGCCGTTCCAGGTCCGCAGGAAATAGCGCAGCCAGATCTCCTCGTTGCCGGGAATCATGGCTTCCGGCAGATCGCGCTGCTGCTGAAAATGCTGGTACCAGTAGAACGGACCGCCGCGTCGGCGGGCCGCCTCGACGGTCTCCAGGTTGCCGCGCAGGTTGTTGATGACCGCGATGTTCATCAGCGCCAGCCGCCGCACCCGTGCCGGGATCGCCAGCGCCACTTCCTGCGCGACCACTCCGCCCCAGTCATGGCCCACCAGGTGGAATGTCCCGATGCCGAGCGCATCCAGCATGGCGACGACATCCGCCGCCAGCGCCTGCTTCTGGAACTGTGCGGGCTCTCCCTCGCGAGTGCTGTCGCCGAGGCCGCGCAAATCCGGCGCGATCACCCGCAGACCCGGCGCCAGCCGTTCCACCACCGGCGCCCAGCAATACGAGCTCTCCGGCCAGCCGTGCAGCATCACCACCGGCGTGCCGTCCGTTGCGCCGGCGTCGCGATAGGCGAATTGTCCGCGTTCCGTGGTCAAGGTCTTCGGCGCCGACAGTTGCATGCTGCTCTCCTTGCGGTCGGGGTGAAGCTGACGACTTTCGCAGTACCTGACGGCCATGTCGAGCTCGAGCCGACGGCGGTGCCGAACTGTGAACCGCTAAACGGCTCCAGGCGCCAAGGCTGTCTAAGGTGGCCGCCCGTTCCCGCGATCGAGTCCGTTGGATGCGCGACTGGCAGCAGTTCCGGTACATCGTTCCTATCCTGAACACTATCAGACACCGTTTACTTCCTTGCTTGCTGGCAGCCGTCCTGTTGCTGCCGGGCGCCGTGCGGGCTGACTGGAGCGTCTCCGGCGCTGCCGAGGTCGCCGCTGCGGCCCAACGCAGCAGACTGGGGCTGGCGTTATCGCCGTCGGGCGAGGAGGGCCTGGCCCACCGTTTCGAGCTCGGCTGGTAGTCCTATTCGGCCTCGGCCGGCAGTGCCGAGGCCGAGGTCGCAGGACCGGAGGCGGAGTACTCGCTGGGCTACCGACAGCGCAGGGAGAGCGGCTGGTGGGGTGGCTATCTGGGGCTGCAGTACCGCCAGCTGCGGGTATCGCCAAAACAGGTTGGGGACGATCTCGGCGAGGATGGCTGGCGTGTGGGCGTCCATTTCGACGGCGAGCTCCGGCTTACCGAGCACTGGCGTGTCGGTGGCCGCTTCGACAGCTACCCGCAGACCAAGGGCTATAGCTTACGCGGCCGGCTCCTGCATGAGCTCGGGGACGGTTTCGCGGTGGGGCCGGAAATGCTGCTGGAGGCGGACGAGGATCACGACACCCGGCAGCTGGGACTGGTTCTGCAGTTTCCGGAGCGCGCCGGCTTTCGCATCACTACCAGCGCCGGCGTGCAGCGCGGTGACGACGGCGACCTGGGGGGCTATATCGGGTTCGAGTTCTCCCGCGACTTTTAAAAGCTAATTTTTATAAGCCGCCTCGCCCTCTTTTCCGTTATCGCGAGGCCGCGCAGCGGCCGTGGCGATCTCGAGACGGCGGAGTGCCGAAGGTCGATGCGCCACTTTCTCGAATTGCGTTGTCGGCCTGCGCCTCCCCGCAATGACGGGGTGGTGTCGTCGGTGCGGCCTTCCCCTCACCGATTCGTGAACTTCAGCTCGATGCGCCGGTTGCGGCGGTAGGCTTCTTCGCTGCGACCGGGGTCGACCGGCTGGAATTCGCCGAAGCCGGCGGCCGCCAGGCGGTCGGCGGGAATGCCCCGCTCGATCAGGAAGTGGACGATGGAGATGGCGCGCGCCGCCGACAGTTCCCAGTTGGACGGAAAGGTCGGCGTATTGATCGGGCGGATGTCGGTGTGGCCTTCGACCTGCAGCACCCAGTCGATGTCGTCCGGGATCTGTGCCGCCAGCGTCTTCAGGGTCTCGGCCACCTGCGCCAGCTGCTGCCGGCCGCTCGCCCCGATCTCGGCCGAGCCGGATTCGAAGAACAGCTCGGACTGGAACACGAAGCGGTCGCCGACGATACGGATGTCCGGACGGTCGCCGAGCACTGCCCGCAGCCGGCCGAAGAACTCCGAGCGGTAGCGCTGCAGTTCCTGCACCTTGCTGGCCAGCGCGACATTGAGCCGCTGGCCGAGCTCCTCGATCTGCACCTGCTGGCGAGCGACCGTGCTTTCGGCGATCTCCAGCGCGCCTTCCAGGCGGGTGAGCTGCTCGCGCAAGGCACTGAGCTGGCGGTTGAGCCGGGCGACCTCTTCTTCCGCGGTGCCGGCGCGTGTCTCGGCCTGGACCAGCGCCGCGCCCTGCTGCTCCAGCTCGGCTTGCAGGCTGCCGGCCCGGGAGCGAGCCTCGGCAAGCTGTTGCTCGGTCCGGGCCAGCTGCTCGGTCAGCGCGGCCCGCTGTTCCTCGGCCAGTTCCCTGGCGCCGATGGTCGCGGCGAGCTCCGACTGCAGCCGTTCCAGTTCGGTGCTCAGCTCCGCGCTGCGGGAGCGTTCCAGCGCCAGCACGTCGGCCAGGGCCTGGATGTCGGCTTCCAGCTGGCGCAACGCGCTGGTACGGCCGCTCAGTGCCTCGCTCAGATAGTGCTGCGATACCATGAAAATGGTCAGCACGAACACGAACATCAGCAGCAGCGTCGCCAGAATGTCGACGAAGCCGGGCCAGATGTTGATGCCGCTGCGGCTGCGTGCCTGGAACATGGCGTCAGCTCGGGCCGCGGGCGATGGCCTTGGTCAGCAGCCGCAGCTCGCTGCGCAGCTCTTCGATGGCCCGGTTGCCGTGCAGGTTGAGGTCGCCGAGCAAGGTGGTCACGGCGACGTCGATGTTGCCGAGATGACGGACCAGGGCCTCGTTCTGTTCCCTGAGCGCGGCGTTCTCCGTGCTCAGGCGGCTCAGCAGCGGCGGCAGCTCGGCCAGCAGTTTCTGCCCGCCCTGCATCTGCTCGGCCAGCGCCATCACCTGTGCGGTCAGGGCCAGCATGCGGGTGGTCACGGCGCGCCGCTCCTCCTCGCCCTGGGCGACCGTGCGCTGCACCCGGTCCAGCCCATCGGCGGCCTGCTCCAGCAGCGCCTGGATATAGGCCGGCAGTACCGGCTCACCGTCGGCCGCGATCGGCCCGCCGACCTGGGTCAGGCTCGCCAGCCATTCTTCCAGATCGTTGAAGAAGCGGTTCTGAGCGTGTCCGGCCTGCAGGTCGAAGAAACCGAGCACCAGCGCCCCGGCAAGCCCGAACAGCGAGGAGCTGAACGCCGTGCCCATGCCGCGCAGCGGCGCCTCCAGGCCGCTGCGCAGCTCGCCAAACACGGCACCTGCATCGTCGCCGCCAGCCTCCAGCCCGCCAATGACCGTGCCGACCGCGGACAGGGTGTCCAGCAGGCCCCAGAAGGTACCCAGCAGGCCGAGGAAGATCAGCAGCCCGACCACATAGCGGGAAAGGTCGCGGGATTCATCGAGCCGGGCCCGGATGCCGTCCAGCATGGCGCGCATGGTCGCCGGCGTCAGCACCAGCCGCTCCCGCCGCCGGGCGACCAGCATGCGGGCCATGGAGGCCATCAGGCCGCGTTGCGGCGGGGAAAGCTCGCGGCTGTCGCCGCGGCGGAATTCCTCGATCCAGCGCACCTCGGGACGCAGCCGCAGCACCTGACGCAGGTTGATCAGCAGGCCAACCGCCAGCACGGCCAGGATCATCGAGTTGAAGACGGGATTGGCGAAGAAGGCGCGGACCAGGGGCGGCCACAACAGGCTGGCCACCGCTGCCACGGCCAGCAGGAAGAGCCCCATCCAGATGAGTACGCGGCTGGGAAAGCGCACGGTGCCGTCTCCCTTTGGATAATCGGCGGTTCGAGAATCTTAGCTTAGCAGGCTGGCGGCCGACCTATCGGAATGCCGGTTTCATGCAGTCCTCGCCGGGGCTTATAAGGAATCTTGAATTCCCTTTTCGTCACACCGACCTGCTAGGCGTGCGCCAGTTCACACCGCACGCCGTGATGCAACCTGCGCGCTCGCTTGCGTGGCGTTGTGTCTGTCATGGACTGACAGGAGGTTTATTTATGCGCAGCAGCACAAGCGGATGGCTGACGGCCACGGTGGCAGCCGCCGCTCTGGCCGGCTGTACGTCGACAGGCGTAGCGCCGCCCAGGGCGGAGTTCGCCCGCGCCGAGCTGGCGATCGAGCAGGCGGTCGCCGCGG
>JAJUFY010000237.1 GCA_029263635.1 Ectothiorhodospiraceae bacterium
CCGGGTTGACGGCGCTGCCCAGCACCTTGGCGTAGCGGTCGTGGATCTCGCGTTCTTCTTCGTTTTGCGGGTTTTCCGGATAGTCCGGGACGTTGTAGCCCTGGGACTGCAGCTCCTTGATGCAGGCGTTGAGCTGCGGCACCGAGGCGCTGATGTTGGGCAGCTTGATGATGTTGGCGTTCGGGTCCTGCGTGAGATTGCCCAGGAAGGCCAGGCCGTCCTCGACCTTCTGCTCCTCGCTCAGTCGCTCCGGGAAGGCCGCCAGGATGCGCCCGGCCAGCGAAATGTCGGTGAGCTTGACGTTGATGCCGGCAGGGCGGGTGAAGGTTTCGATGATGGGGAGCAGCGACCAGGTAGCAAGTGCGGGGGCTTCGTCGGTCAGGGTGTAATAAATAGTATTTGTTGTTTCGGACATGGTTTCACCGTGGTTCTCGGCTGATGGCCAAGGCCGGTGCCTGGAGGCAGTTTTTGACTGCCCCTGTCCGGCCTGAGCACTGACGTTTTTCCCGAGGATCGGCCCGGGTTCTCTGGACACTATTTCAGCATCGCGAAATATTCGCCGCTGGCTATTCTAGCTCCAGGAATGTAGGAAGACGAAAAATAAGGCGGTTTTCGACGCCGGCACCGAGGCCGACTGCCGCCAAAGCACGGTGAATCGCGGGGTTGCGCCGAGGGGCCGCGCGACGCCCCCGGCGCGGTTCGGCCAGGATCCTCGGGCGAGCCTTCCCGCCGCGCGGGAGAAGGAGCCCGGCAGGGCGGCGAGGCCGCCGCTGCGCACCCAGCCTGGCTCAGTCCGCCAGCTGGGCCTCCGCCTTCTTGGCGCCGTTCGGCGGCATGGCGGCCGGATCCATCCACAGCGGCTCCCAGACATGGCCGTCCGGGTCGGCAAAGACCCGGCTGTACAGGACGCCGAGATCGTGGACCGGGTTGATGTCCGCGGTGCCGCCGTTGGCGCCGGCGGCCTCGGTCATGGCGTCGACGGCGGCGCGGCTGTCGCAGGCGAGGGCGAGGAATACCTCGCTGGAGGTCGGCGGCGCGATCGGCCGGCTGGTGAAGCTGCGCCATTTGGCGTGCGTGAGCAGCATGACGTGGATTGTATCGCTCCACACCACGCCCGCCGCCTCGTCGTCGACGCAGTGGGGGTTATCGGTGAAGCCGAGGGAACGGTAGAAGGCCACCGACGCGGCGAGGTCGGTGACCGGCAGGTTGATGAAGATCATTCGCGGCATGGTTCGCCTCCTCTGTGACTGGATTGAAGACAGGTCAATGCGCTGTCTCCGGTTAGTCGGACGGGAGCCGCGGATTTCGACAGGCGCCGTCGCCTCGCCTGGGCAAGGCGGGCGAGGACGCCTTCGGGACAGGCCTGCCCGGACGTCAATCGAGGGTCAGCAGAGCGGCGCGGGTCTCGTCGACGTACACGTCGCAGGCAACCAGCCAGGTGCCGCCGAACGCGGTCTTGTATTCGACGCATTCGGCCCGGACCGGATGGCCCTGGTAGCTGCCGCTGACCACGCGGGGTGTGCTGGCGGACCAGAGCTGGCCCTGTGCTGCGATTTCGCCGTTGACGAAGATGCGCAGCTCGTCGGCCACGGCGTTGTAGCTGCCGTCGATCGGCCAGGCTTCGCCGTCGTCGCCGTGCGGGTAGTAGACCTGGGCGGCGCCCGGGACGGTGGCGCAGGCGGCAAGGCCGGTAGCGAGGACCAGCAGGAGCAGCGGACGCATGGGCAATCTCCTCGGCTTGCGTGGCAAGTGGCTATATCACGAAAGCGCACCCGGCGGGAATGCAAGGTGCCGGGATCCTCGATAGGCCGAGGCGGGGATGCTCTCCGGCAATGCCCGGACGGGCACGCCGCCCCGCGGGCCGGGCGACAGGAAAGAGGGCGGGGGTGAATGTATCCTTTCCCTTTACGCCTTGACGCTTCCGTCTCACAAATATCATCTGCAGCTAGAGCAAAAGGAGGTTGTTATGGGTTTTGCCTTGTCCGACATGCAGCTGACCAGTTCGGCGTTCGCGGCCGGCGGCGCGATTCCTTCCAAGCACACCGGGGAAGGCGAGGACGTTTCGCCGGCGCTGTCCTGGAGCAACGCCCCCGAGGGCACAAAGGCATTTGCGGTGATCTGCCACGATCCGGATGCGCCGCTGGTGTCGCCGGGCGGTACCTATGGTTTCGTCCACTGGGTGCTGTACAACATCCCGGCCTCGGTCACCAGCCTGAGCGAAGGCTGCACCGAGTACACGGCGGGGAAGAACGACTTCGGCAAGGCCGGCTACGGCGGGCCGATGCCGCCCAACGGCCACGGCAAGCACCACTACTATTTCTGGGTCCTGGCCCTCAACGACGACACCGAGCTCGAGCCCGGCCTCACGCTGTGGGAGCTGCTGCAGCGCATCGAGCCGAAGGTGATCGGCATGAACCGGCTGGTGGGCACCTACCAGCGCGACTGACGCCGCCGATGCCGGATCTCCCCCTCTCCCCTGGCGGGAGAGGGGCGGGGTCAGGGGCTGAGGCAATCGCGGCGGGGACGCCGCCCCTGCAAGTGCTGTGCAGGCGGGCACGAGCCGGCCTGCTATTGAAGCCCCGGCATGAAGGCACCACCTGCGAGCAGAGGATGGGGGGCAATCGCGAGCTGATGGCACCCCCGGTCTGCGTCCGCAGTCGCCGAGGTGGTCTTCATGGCGTCATCACCCGCTCCTTCCGGCACCGAGGTCTGGCCGGCCCTGCCCTACGAGGCGTGGCAGGATACCTGCGCGACACTGCAGCTCTGGAGCCAGATCGTCGGCAAGATTCGGCTCGCGCAGACGCCGTGGCTCAACCATCAATGGCATGTCACCCTGTACCTGACGGCGCGGGGGCTGACCACATCGCCCATTCCCTATGACGGGCGGTCATTCGAGATCGAGTTCGACTTCATCGGCCACACGCTGAACATCCATTCCAGCGATGGCGGCGAACGGAGCCTGTCGCTCGTCCCGCGGTCGGTGGCGGACTTCCACGACGCGGTGCTGACGGCGCTCGCCGAGCTGGATATCCACATACAGATTCACGGACGGCCGAACGAGATTCCCGACGCCATTCCTTTCCGCGAGGACCGGATCCATCGCAACTACGATCCCGGCTATGCCCAGCGCTTCTGGCGTCTGCTGCTGCAGGTCGATCGGGTGTTCAAACAGTTCCGCTCCGGCTTTCTCGGCAAGGCCAGCCCCGTGCATCTGTTCTGGGGCAGCTTCGACCTGGCGGTCACGCGGTTCTCGGGACGTCCGGCGCCGCCGCATCCGGGCGGCGTGCCGGGCCTGCCGGATCCCATTACCCGCGAGGCCTATTCCCACGAGCTGAGCAGCGCGGGGTTCTGGCCAGGCAACGGCGGGCTCGGCTATCCGGCGTTCTACTCCTATGCCTATCCCGAGCCGGAGGGATTTCGGACCGCGCAAGCGCAGCCGCAGGAGGCGTTTTTCCACGAGGCGCTGGGCGAGTTCATCCTGCCTTACGAGGCCATGCGTACCGCTCCCGAACCGGATCAGGCATTGCTGGCTTTCTTGCAGAGTACCTACGAGGCGGCCGCCAACGCCGCTGGCTGGGACCGCGACGCCCTGGAATGCGCCATCGGCGAGCCTGGGGTGCCGCGTGCGCTCTGAGAGCGATGACAGCGGAGGGGGCGGCCGGCCGCCTCGCACGTCATCGCGAGGCCACGCAGCGGCCGTGGCGAACTCGGGCTACGGAGTGCCTAAAGTTTCTTCCCTGACTGTCAGTGCGAGCGCAGCAAAACAGTCTCGAGGTCCGGCGTGCCGGCAGACGACGGTGCCGCCAGGCCCTGGGTTGCTCACGAAAGCGCGCTAATGACCGCCAGGGAGGGAAGGCAGAAGCCGCCCCGGCAAAGCGCATGCCTCGCGCCTGCGGCGTCCTTGCGGAGTGGCGGCGCGGTGCGAGCAAGTCCGACGGAGTGAGGGGAAACGCCATGAAGGACGGCATGGAAATAACCAAGGAACAGCGTACTGCAGAGCGTGGGCGCTATGTGGCGCGGATCCCCGGCGTCGAGGGCGAGGCC
>JAJUFY010000418.1 GCA_029263635.1 Ectothiorhodospiraceae bacterium
CCTCCTGCTCGATGGCTTCGGCCACCTCGTAGGCTTCCTCGATGGTGTACGGGGCGATGCTGCGAAAATCCTGCTGCACATCCCAGGGACAGCCGTGTTCCGGGTCGCGCAGCCGCCGCATGATCTCCAGCAGTCGGGTGATGGGCGTCATGTCGTCCTCGCGTCGGGTGACGGGCAAGTTCACCACAGCAGGACGCCGACGGCAAAGCGGTCAGGTTGACAAGGCGGCGACGCATTTCCTAGTGTCCGGCGACCGCGTCCGCAATAATGCGGGGCGATACCATACCGGCCTCCCGCCTTCGACAGCTCCCGGCCCCGCCGCGGGCCGCCGTTCTCCTGCGGGAGCGTCGGGGACAGCAACAATATCCTCGGAGGCTTCATGGGACTCCCCAGCATTCTGCAAGACAATCTGGCGCTGCCTGTGATCGGCTCGCCCCTGTTCATCGTGTCCAATCCGGACCTAGTGATCGCCCAGTGCAAGGCCGGCATTGTCGGCTCCTTCCCGGCGCTGAACGCGCGGCCGGCCGAGGAACTGGAGGTCTGGCTGCAGCGGATCACCACCGAACTTGCCGAATTCAAGGAAGCCAATCCGGGGCGCAAGGTCGCGCCGTTCGCCGTCAACCAGATCGTGCACCATACCAACGACCGGCTGCAGCACGACCTGGAGATGTGCGTGAAGTACCGCGTGCCGATCGTGATCACCAGCCTGCGCGCACCCGATGAAGCGGTGCCGGCCATCCACTCCTACGGCGGCCTGGTCTTCCACGACGTGATCAGCGTGCGCCATGCCGAGAAGGCGCTGGAGGCCGGCGTCGATGGCCTGATCCTGGTCTGCGCCGGGGCCGGCGGCCATGCCGGCACGCTGAGCCCGTTCGCGCTGGTGTCCGAGGTACGCCAGTTCTACGACGGCCCCATCATCCTCTCCGGCGCGATCACCAAGGGCGAACACATCCTCGCCGCCCAGGCCATGGGCGCGGATCTGGCCTACATCGGCACCCGCTTCATCGCCACCAAGGAAGCCAATGCACCCGAGGCGTACAAGCAGACCATCGTCGAAGCCAGCGCCAAGGACATCGTCTACACCAACCTGTTCTCGGGCGTGCACGGCAACTACCTGCGCCAGAGCATCGAGGCAGCCGGCCTCGACCCGGACAATCTGCCCACGGCCGACAAGTCGAAGATGGCTTTCGGCTCCGGCGGCAGCAGCCGGGCCAAGATCTGGCGCGATATCTGGGGCGCCGGCCAGGGCGTGGGCAATATCCACGAGGTGTTGCCGGCAGGCGAAGTGGTCGAGAAGCTGGCGCAGGAATACCGCAGCGCCATCGAGCGCCTGCAGGGTGCGCGGTTCTAAGACGCCGGCGCCAAGGCCCGGGCATGGCGGCCGTGTGTCGCCGCCGTGCCCGGATTGACCGGGTGGTGCGTAGCGATCACTCGGCCCCGGCCGGGTCCCGGCAGGTAGTCGGGTCCGGGTAGCCCATGAAGATTTCCATGGTGCAGGCCAGCCAGCGCATGGTACCGGCCGCTTCGGGATCCACGTCCGGCAGCCCGCGGCGGGCGGCGAGGATGTTGTCGACGCCGAGCTGCAGATAGGTCATGCCGAGATTGTGGCGGGCGCGGGCCAGCTGCGGATCGAGCGCCAGCGCCCGGCGGTAGGCGGCGGCAGCCGGCTCCAGCTCGCCGGCCTGCGCATGGAGATTCCCGAGCCGGAACCAGTCCTCGGCCAGCGCCCCCGGTGCGGCGGTCAGCCGCTCGTACAGCCTGCGCGCCGTCGCGTCCTCTGCCGCATAGGCGGCTTCGGCCTGGCTGCGCAGGCCATGGCCGGCGGTCGGCCCGGTCGCGCAGCCGGCGGCAAGCAGCGCCGGCAGCACCAGCAACAATGTCTTCCAGTTCGGCA
>JAJUFY010000356.1 GCA_029263635.1 Ectothiorhodospiraceae bacterium
CCGGCGCCTGCGCCGGCACCGGGGCCGGCCGGCCGGCCGGCTCGGAGGCCAGCAGTTGCCGGGTATAGGGATGGGTGGGCGCGGCGAACAGGCGCTCGGTGCTGTTGCGCTCGACGATCTCGCCGTTGCGCATGACGCAGACCGTGTCGGCCATCTTGCGGACGACGTTGAAGTCGTGGGTGATCAAGAGCAGTGCCATGCCGAAGCGGCGCTGCAGGTCCTTGATGAGGTCGAGGATCTGCGCCTGGATGGTGACGTCCAGCGCGGTGGTCGGCTCGTCGGCGATCAACAGATCCGGCTCGTTGGCGAGCGCCATGGCGATCATGACGCGCTGGCGCTGGCCGCCGGAGAGCTCGTGCGGGAAGGCGGTGAGCCGCCTCTCCGGGTTGGGCAGCTGCACCAGCCGCAGCAGCTCCAGGGTACGCTCGCGCGCCTGCTGCCGGTTCATGCCCCGGTGCAGCATCAGCGTCTCGCCGATCTGGCGCTCGATGCTGTGCAGCGGGTTGAGCGAGGTCATCGGCTCCTGGAACACCACGCCGACGCGGTCGCCGCGAATCCGGCGCAGCAGCGGCTCCGCCGCGTTCACCATTTCCTCGCCGCGCAGGCGGATGCTGCCGCGCGGATGGTGGGCGCGCGGGTACGGCAGCAGCTGCAGGATGGACATGGCGGTGACGGATTTGCCGGAACCGCTTTCCCCCACCAGCGCCAGGGTCTCGCCCTTGTCGAGCGTGAAGCTGACGCCCTTGACCGCCTGTACGGCGCTCGCGCCGCGGCCGAAGCTGACCGCGAGATCCTTCACTTCCAGCAGCGGTGTGCTCATGGGCTGGCCTCCTGGAAGGTCTTGCGCGGATCGAAGGCATCGCGGGCGGCCTCGCCGATGAAGATCAGCAGGCTCAGCATCACCGCCAGCACCGTGAACGAGGCGATGCCCAGCCACGGCGCCTGGGTGTTGTTCTTGCCCTGCAGCAGCAGCTCGCCGAGCGAGGGCGAGCCCGGCGGCAGGCCCAGGCCGAGGAAATCCAGCGCCGTGAGCGAGGTGATGCCGCCGGTCAGGATGAACGGCAGGAAGGTGATGGTGGCGACCATGGCGTTGGGCAGCACGTGGCGGACGATGATGGTGCGGTTCGGCAGGCCCAGCGCGCGGGCGGCGCGCACGTAATCGAAGTTGCGGGCCCGCAGGAACTCGGCACGCACCACCGGCACCAGCGAGGTCCAGCTGAACAGCAGCATGATGCCGAGCAGCCACCAGAAGCCGGGCTCGACCACGCTGGAGAGGATGATTAGCACGAACAGCACCGGCATGCCCGACCAGATCTCGATGGCGCGCTGGCCGAACAGGTCCACCCAGCCGCCGAAGTAGCCCTGGATGGCGCCCACCAGCACGCCGACGATGGAGCTGAGCACGGTCAGCGCCAGGCCGAACAGTACCGAGATGCGGAAGCCGTAGATCAGCCGGGCCAGCACGTCGCGCGCCTGATCGTCGGTGCCGAGCCAGTTGTCGCTGCTGGGCGGCGCCGGGGCCGGCGACTCCAGGTAGTAGTTGATGGTCTGGTAGTGGTAGCGGATCGGCGGCCACAGCATCCAGCCCTTGGCGTTGATGAGATCCTGGATGTAGGGGTCGCGATATTCGGCTTCGGTAACGAAATCGCCGCCGAAGGTGGTTTCCGGGTAGACCTGGACCACCGGGAAATAGAACTCGCCGTCGTAGTACATGACGATCGGCTTGTCGTTGGCGATCAGCTCGGCGCCGAGGCTTAAGCCGAACAGCGCCAGGAAGATCCACAGCGACCACCAGCCACGGCGGTTGGCCTTGAACTGCTGCCAGCGGCGGCGGTTGAGCGGGCTCAGTGCCATGCCGTTACGCCTCCCGCCGCTCGAAATCGATCCGGGGATCGATCAGCACGTACATCAGGTCGCCGATCAGGTTCAGGACCAGGCCGATCAGCGTGAAGATGAACAGCGTGCCGAACACCACCGGGTAGTCGCGGTTGATCACGGCCTCGTAGCCGAGCAGGCCCAGCCCGTCGAGCGAGAAGATGATCTCGATCAGCAGCGAGCCGGTGAACAGGATGCCGACGAAGGCGGCCGGAAAGCCGGCGATCACGATCAGCATGGCGTTGCGGAACACGTGGCCGTAGAGCACCCGGCGCTCGGTCAGCCCCTTGGCGCGCGCGGTCATCACGTACTGCTTGTTGATCTCTTCCAGGAAGGAGTTCTTGGTGAGCATGGTGAGCCCCGCGAAGCCGCCGATCACCATGGCCAGCACCGGCAGCGTGATGTGCCAGAAGTAGTCGACGATGCGCAGCGGCCAGCTGAGCTCGTGCCAGTTCTCGGACACCAGCCCGCGCAGCGGGAACCAGTCGAGGAAGGAGCCGCCCGCGACCAGGATCACCAGCAGCACGGCGAACAGG
>JAJUFY010000163.1 GCA_029263635.1 Ectothiorhodospiraceae bacterium
ATCCCGTCAGCGGCTGTCGACCGGATCCTGATGGATGATGACCTCGGCATCCGGGAAAGCCTCACGGATGCTTGCCGCCACTGCGACCGCCACGGCATGGGTACGGCGCAGCGGGGCGTCGCCGTCCAGTTCCAGGTGCAGCTGAATGAAGCGGGTGATGCCGGAGCTGCGGGTGCGGATGTCGTGCACGCCGCGCACATCCGGATGCTGCAGGCAGATCGCTTCGATCTGGGCCCGCTCGGCATCCGGCAGTTCCCGGTCCATCAGAATGTCCAGCGAGTTCCTGGCGATCCTGGTCGCCGTGTAGAGCACGTAGACGGCGATGCCGATGGCGAACACCGGGTCGAGGATGTGCCAGCCCAGGTATTTGCTGAGCAGCAGGGCGAGGATGATGCTGGCGTTGATGAGCAGGTCGCTGGTGTAGTGCAGCGAGTCGGCGTCGATCGCGACGGAGCCGGTCTTGCGCACCACATGGCGCTGGAAGACGACCAGCGCCAAGGTCAGCGCGATCGAGATCAGCATGACCACAATGCCGATGCCGGCCTGTTCCACCGGCACGGGCTTGAACAGGCGCGGTACCGCCTCGAACAGCAGCAGCATGCCGGAAGCGCCGATGAACAGCGTCTGACCGATGCCGGCCAGCGGCTCGGCCTTGCCGTGGCCGAAGCGGTGGTCGTCGTCGGCCGGGCGGGCGGCGTGATGGACGGCGATCAGGTTGACCAGCGAGGCGCTGGCATCCAGCAGCGAATCAATCAGCGAGGAGAGCAGGGCGACCGAGTCGGTGAGCAGCCAGGCGGCCAGCTTCATGGCGATCAGCAGCGCCGCCACGGCCACCGCCGCGAAGGTCGCCAGCCGCTTCAGGCGCAACGCTGTCACGCTGCCGGGCATCGGGAAACCATTCGCGCGCATCGTCTACGGGGCCTCTGCCGGTCCGGGCGTTGCCGGAGCAGGATAGCGCGAACGGCGCCCCAGGAGGAGCCGCGCTGCCGGCGGCTGACAGCCGAGAGCGCCAGCCTGCCAGGAGAGAGAGCGCAGCAGGGCCCGGCGGCCGGGCGGCGCGGCCGCCCGCACAAAAACGTGCCGGTGATGGCGGAAGAGGGCTGTCGTGGGCCGGGCAGGCTGCCTGGCCGCGGGTCTCAATCCCGGTGGCGGACCAGCAGGACCGGCACCGGCGCCAGCCGCACCACCTGCTCGGCGTCGCTGCCCATCATCACGCGCTCGATGCCGCGCCGGCCGTGAGTGCCCAGCACGATCAGATCGGCCCCCCAGTTCTTGGCGCGGTCGATGATCATGTCGGACACCCGGCCGCCGGTGCCCTCGAACAACTCGGTCTCGACGGTCAGGTCGGGAGCGTTAACGCCGGCCTTGGCTTTTTCCAGCAGCTCCTCGCCCGCCTGTACCAGGGCCGGCTGCATGTCGCGCAGATAGACGGCCGCCGTCTCGAAGCCGGAAAGGTGCTCGAGCGGGTCGACGATGTGCAGCAGACGCAGGCGGCCGCCGGTCAGGCGCGCCAGCCGCACCGCCTCCTCCAGGGCCTTCTGGGAGGTGGCGCTGCCATCGATCGGTACCAGAATGTTGTTGTACATGGGAACCTCCTGGGTTGTCATGAAACCGCCGCGGTTCAGCGATTGTGGCACTGCCCTCGGGATATTGCGCTGCCTGTCGGTCTGCCGGCTTGACGTGCATCAATGCATCGACCGTGTTGCCTGCCGGGGCTCCAGCCATTGGACCACCTGTGCTGCCGGCAGCGGTCTGCCGCACAGATAGCCCTGCACCTCGTCGCAGCCCTGCAGGCGGAGAAAATCGAGCTGGTCCCGGGTTTCCACTCCTTCGGCAACCACCCGCAGGCCAAGGCTGTGAGCGACGGACACCACGGCGGCAGCAATGGCGCGGCTAGTGGCGTCTGCCGGCAGCTCCTGCGTGAAGGCCCGGTCGATTTTCAGGGTGTCGACCGGCAGCCGTTTGAGCAAGCTGAGCGAGGAAACGCCGGTGCCGAAGTCATCGATGGCGATGCCAAAACCCAGCTCGTGCAGGCGGCCGAGGACGGCGATGCCGCGGTCCGTCGATTGCAGCACCGATTCGCTGATCTCGACTTCCATGCGCAGCGACTCCAGCTGCTGGCAGCGAGCCAGTACTGCCTCTGCCGTTTCCACCACATGATCGTGGAGCACCTGGCGGGTCGACAGGTTGACCGATATCCGCGGCGGCTGCAGCCCCTGCTGCGCCCATCCCGCTGCCTGGGCGCAGACCGCGCGCATGACCCATTCTCCCAGGGAGGCGATCAGGTCGCTTTCCTCGGCAATCGGGATGAAGCGTTCAGGCAGCAGCAAGCCTTCCTGCGGGTGGCGCCAGCGCAGGAGCGCTTCCAGGCCGACCAGGCGGTCGCTGGCCAGCTCGATTTGCGGCTGGTAGTAGAGCTCCAGCTCCCCCTCTGCAAGCGCGCGGCGCAGTTCGTGTTCGACCGTCCGATGTCGCAGCGATCCGGCCGTCAGTTCGGCGGTGTAGAACGCGAAGGTGTGCCGACCCTGCGCCTTTGCCTGATACATGGCGGTATCGGCTGCCTTGATCAGGTCGTCGGCATTGGTGGCGTCGTCCGGATAAAGGCCGATGCCGATGCTGGTCGAGGTGCGTATCTCATTGCCTTCGATATCGACAGGCTGTGCCACGACTTCGATGAGCTTCCGGGTCAGCAGCGCGGCGGCATCGGCATCGCCGATCTGCTCGAGGATGACGGTGAATTCGTCGCCGCCGAGACGGGCGACCAGGTCCTCGGCACGCACGCTCCTGCTCAGCCGCTCGGCTACGATCTGCAGCAGCCTGTCGCCGGCGGCGTGGCCGAAGCTGTCGTTGATGTGCTTGAAGCGGTCCAGGTCAAGGAAAAGCAGTGCCAGCCGCCGCTGGTGACGTTTGGCCCGTTCCAGGGCATGTTCCAGGCTGGCGGTGAACAACAGCCGGTTGGGCAATCCGGTGAGGACGTCGTGGTGGGCCTGGCGCCGGAGCCGCTCTTCCGATTGCTTGATGCTGGAGATGTCGGAGAGCAGGGCGACGTAGTGGGTCCGGCGGCCCGATTCGTCCCGCACCACGCTGATGTTTTCCCAGGCCGGGTAAATCTCGCCGTTCTTGCGGCGGTTCCAGATCTCGCCCTGCCACTGGCCGGTCCGCGTCAGCGATCCCCACATCCGCGCGTAAAAGGCCTTGTCGTGGCGGCCGGACTGGTGCAGACGCGGGTTTTTCCCAAGCACCTCGTCAGGCCGGTAGCCGGTGATACGGGTGTAGGCGCTGTTGACCCGGACGATGTCGCCGTGCGGGTCGGTCACCACGATCGCCTGATCCGTGTTGTCGAACACGATCGCCGCCTGGCGCAGCCGCTCGTCGTCTTCGAGGCGGGCGCTGATGTCCGAAAAGATGATGAATGCGCAGTCGAAACGGCTGTCGTGGCGCAGCGGCTGAATGCGGCAGCTGGCAGGGAAGGTGCCGCCGTCGGCGCGCCGCAGCAGCACCTTGTCGAACTGCTGCTCCCGCCCCTGGCGGAGGGCTTGAACGACAGGGTCGGCATCCGGGGACCCGGCGTCAGCGTCGCTCGCAGCGATGACCGGCGGCAGCGGCCGGCCGACCAGCTGGTCCGGCCTGTGGTAGCCCAGCAGCTTCAGTCCAGCCGGGTTGATGAAGGTACAGGTCCCTTCGGCGTCGACGGCGACGATACCCTCCGGCACCGACTCGAGCAGGAGCTGCAGCCGCCGCGAGCTCTGGCGCAGACGCTGCTCTCCACGATGCAGGCGGCCGTGGAAGGCGCTGAACAGCACGCCGCTGGCGGCCAGGATGATGGCTCCGGCCAGGACGCTGGATTGTTCCGAGGCCGGAAAATACGGCTGGATAAAGACGATCTGCACCAGGGCAATGGATGCCGCGGTCGCCGCTGCGCCACCCGCAAAGCCGCCGATCCAGGCGCTCAGGAAGATGGCGGGACTGAACAGCAGCCAGGGGAAGGGGGCTGTCAGCGGCCACGCCAGCCATTGCAGCAGGGCTGCCGCGAGCGGCGGCAGCAGAGCTGCCAGAAGCCGTAACTGGCGCTTTGCTGACGGACGATTCATGGCGATGACGCTTCCGCGCCGGTGGAACCATTGGCAATCCGTGCGGGCAGGCGTGGCGACAGGCAACGCCGCGTTCCGGCGCAATTCCACGCCGGCGGATCATGAACATGGCGCTTGTCCCCATATCGTGTCGACGCAGGGGCTGATCAATACTTCATGCACGGAGGGAATCGGCATGGCTCACGCATCGACCATGAAAGCGCTGGTTTACAAGGGGCCCGGTCAGAAAGCCTGGGAGTCTGTACCGGCGCCGGCCATTGAGCGTCCGACCGATGCGATTGTCCGCATCACCAAGACCACCATCTGCGGTACCGACCTGCACATCCTCAAAGGCGATGTGCCGGCGGTGACCAGCGGCCGGGTTCTGGGGCACGAGGGAGTCGGCATCGTCGAGCAGGTCGGCGACGCGGTCGGCAATTTCAAGGCCGGCGACCGGGTGCTGATTTCCTGCATCACTTCCTGCGGCAAATGCGAATACTGCAAGCAGCAGATGTATTCGCATTGCGAAGACGGCGGCTGGATACTCGGCCACCTGATCGACGGCACCCAGGCCGAGTACGTCCGCATCCCGCATGCCGATAACAGCCTCTATCACCTGCCTGCCGGGGTCGACGAGGAGGCCCTGGTGATGCTCAGCGATATCCTGCCGACCGGCTTCGAGATCGGCGTGCTGTACGGCGCGGTCAAGCCGGGCGATACGGTGGCCATCGTCGGTGCCGGGCCGATCGGCATTGCCGCTCTGCTGACCGCGCAGTTCTACTCGCCGGCGCGCCTGATCATGGTCGATGTCGACGACTCGCGGCTGGCGCTGGCGAAAACCTTCGGCGCCAGCGAGACCATCAACAGCGGCAAGCAGGACGCTGCCCAGGCCATCCTCGGCTCGACCAAGGACGGTGTCGACGTCGCCATCGAGGCGGTCGGCATCCCGGCCACCTTCGATCTCTGCCAGAACATCGTCCGCCCCGGCGGCCACATCGCCAACATCGGCGTGCACGGCAAGAGCGTGGATTTCCAGATCCAGAAGCTGTGGATCCAGAACATCACGCTCACCACCGGCCTGGTGAATACCAACACCACGCCGATGCTGCTGAAGACGGTCCAGGCCGGGACGCTGCAGCCGCAGCAGCTGATCACCCACCGGTTCGGCTTCGATCAGTTCCTGCAGGCCTATGAAGTATTCGGCAACGCCGCCCGGGAGCAGGCGCTGAAAGTGATCATCAGCAACGGCTGAGGGCTCGATGAATGACGCTCTGACCCGGCCGGACCCGCCGTTGTCGCAGGCGCCATGG
>JAJUFY010000430.1 GCA_029263635.1 Ectothiorhodospiraceae bacterium
AGTCGCCGGTGGCAGATAGGCATCCTGGAAGGGGAACGCAAGCAGCAGGACTAATCAGAGAAGCATGGAGGTAGCGTTCAGGCCTGAGCGGCTGACACGAAGTGTAGAGGCGAGTCTCGGCAAGGTTCATTTCCCTCTCCCCCGCAAGGGAGAGAGGGAAGGCAATGACAAGCGAGGGCGCTCCTGCGCAAAGAGGCGCCGCGCCCTTGTCCGTTAGCGAGCCGGTACTTCCTGTGCCAAGCCGCGGCTGGCAGTCGTGGCGCTGCGCTGGAGGTCGGCGAGGTCAGCGACCACCACCGCGGCGCTTTCGAGAATGGTGTCCGGCAGCGCGTCTTCGTCCAGCTCCTCCAGCGAAGCCACCGGCTTCATCCCGTAGGCGGCCAGGCGGCGATTCACGAAGCTCAGCTGCCGCGCCTCCGACTCGATCCGCTCCTGGCGCCGGCGTTCCTCATTGAGCGGGAGCGTCTGCCTGTTCTGGATCTCCCGCAGCTGGGCGTACTCCTCGATCAGGGCCTGGAAGGCGGCGTTGTTCGCGGCCCACTTGTTGTGCCGTTCCCGCAGCAGCGGGAGCAGCGGCTCCAGCCTGCCTTCCGGCCGGAACGGCACCGGCCGGATCTCGTCCCACGGCAGCGCGGTCTCGACCGCGCTCTCGTAGAATCGGCTGGCATCGATCGCGCTCGGCAGGACGATGTCCGGCTCGACGCCGCGCTGCTGGGTGCTGTGACCGTTGATCCGATAGAACTTGGCGATGGTCAGCTTGAGCCGGCCGCCGGCTTCCTTCGACCACAGGCCGCGGTCGAGGTCGATCAGGGTCTGCACCGTCCCCTTGCCGAAGGTCTTCTGGCCGACCACCACGCCGCGGCCGTAGTCCTGTATGGCGGCGGCGAAGATTTCCGACGCCGAGGCGCTGAACTGGTCGACCAGCACCACCAGCGGCCCGGAATAGACGATGCTGCTGTCGCGATCCTGGATGACCTCCACGGTGCCGTCGTGGCGGCGCACCTGCACCACCGGGCCGCCGCGCACGAACAGGCCGGTCAGCTCGGTCGCTTCGCGCAGCGAGCCGCCGCCATTGCCGCGCAGATCGATCACCAGACCGTCGATGCCGTCCTTTTGCAGCTGCTCCAGCAGGCGCCGGACGTCGCGGGTGGTGCTGCGGTAATCCTTGCTGCCGGCATCGGCGGCTGCGAAGTCCATGTAGAAGGTCGGCAGCTTGATGACGCCGATGCGGCGGGTCTTGCCGTCGTTCGGCAGCTCGATGACCTTGGATTGCGCGGCCTGCTCTTCCAGCTTGATTTCATTGCGGACCAGCGTGACGGTCTTGACCTTGTCGCCGCCGGCCTTGCTCGGCAGCACCTGCAGGCGCACCACCGTTTCCTTCGGGCCGCGGATCCGCTCGACCACATCCGACAGGCGCCAGCCGACCACGTCGACGATCTCGCCGTCCTCGCCTTCGCCGACGCCGATGATCCGGTCGCCAGGCTGCAGCTGCCCGCTCAGCGCGGCCGGACCGCCCTTGACCAGCTCGACCACCTCGACGAAGTCGTTCTCGTTGCGCAGCATGGCGCCGATGCCTTCCAGCGACAGCCGCATCTGGATGTCGAAGTTCTCGGACAGGCGCGGCGACATGTACTGGGTATGCGGGTCGAACACCTGCGCCCAGGCGTTGATATAGGTCTGGAAGATCTCCTCGCTGCTGTAATTGGCGACCGTGTTTGCCAGCCGCGCGTAGCGCTTGCTGAGGATCTCCTGCACCTTGGGCCATTCCTGGCCGGCCATCAGC
>JAJUFY010000222.1 GCA_029263635.1 Ectothiorhodospiraceae bacterium
AAGCATCGCGGCGAGAACGCCGCTCCCACGGGGGCTGGCCCAGCATTCCGCAGGGGCGGCCCCTGGCCGCGAATCTCCTAAAGCCCGAAGCCTCTCCCGCGGGCGGGAGTAAGGAGAAGATGGCCTTTAATCTTCTCCCGCGGCCTTCTCCAGCTGGGTGAGCAAAGCGCGAGGATGGCTTTGCCGGCGACAGCCGCAGCAGCCGAGATCTGCTCTGTCCGGTTCGGGTGTTCAGCGTCTGCGCGTCGGCCGGCGCGCCGTCACCGGCTTGCCGGCTTCCTCGTGCAGGAGCGGGTAGCGGGGGATCTCGGTGCGGTAGAACAGCAGCAGCGACACGCAGATGATGCCGTACATCAGCATGAAGCAGCTGGAGCTGATGCCGATCCAGTCGAGGATGGCGCCGAACATGATGGGCAGCAGGAAGCCGCCGAGCCCGCCGACCATGCCGACGATGCCGGAAACGGCGCCGAGAGATTCGGGAAAATCGTCCCCCAGGTACTTGAAGGTCGAGGCCATGCCGCAGGCGAAGGCGATACCGAGCACGAACAGCAGCACGGTGTAGAGCCAGAACGGCACGGCGATGGCGAACTGCTGGGGGCCGTGGATGGTGTGGACGACCAGTTCGGTCTTCGGATAGGACAGCAGGAACAGGCACACCCAGGAGACCCACAGCACCCACCAGGTCACGCTCTGGGCGCCGTGACGGTCCGACAGCCAGCCGCCGAGAGCGCGAAACAACCCGCCGGGAAGCGCGAAGCCGGCGGCCAGCAGGGACGCCATGGCGATCGAGAGCCCGTACTCGGTGGTGAAGTAGCGGGGCAGCCAGATCGACAAGGCGGTGAAGCCGCCGAACACGATCGAGTAATACTGGCAGTATTTCCACACCCGCGGATCCCGCAGCACGGCGAGCTGCGCATGCATGGACGCCGCGGCCCTGCCGCCGCCCACGCCCGGGTCGGGCGCCGACAGCAGCCAGAACAGGGCGGCCGTCACCAGCAGCGCTGCTGCATAGACGCGGGGTACCGCCTGCCAGCCGTAGGCGGCGATCAGGCCGGGGGCGACGAACATGTTGACGGCGGCGCCGACGGTGCCGGCGCCGAACACCCCCATGGCGAAGCCGCGGCGTTCTTGCGGGAAGAAACGCGCCACGTAGGGCATGCCTACCGAGAAAGCGGCGCCCACCAGACCCAGCGCCAGCCCCAGCAGCAGGAACTGCCAGAGCTGGTCGGCGTAGGACGACAGCCAGACCGGCAGCGCCGATACCACCAGCAGCAGCAACATCACGCGCCGGCCGCCGAAGCGGTCGGCCCAGATGCCGAACGGCAAGCGCAACAGCGAGCCGGACAGCACCGGCGTTGCCGTGAGCAGCCCGAACTGGGTGGCGTTCAGGCCAAGCTGCTCGCGGATGGGGATGCCGGTGACGCCGAACATCATCCAGACGGCAAACGTCACCACGAATGCCAGAGTGGTGACGAGTAGAACCACGGTGCTTCGGGAGCCCGGCATGGCGATCCTGGCGGCTGTTCTGGGTGTGAAGACATTCACACCGCATCGATGGTTACGGCAGACCTAGGCGCTTGCCGGCAGCCTTTCAACCGGCTTGCAAGCGCGTCCACCAGGGCCGGCGCACGCGCCTTGAAGGGGGGCAGTACCACCGCGGATCCAGCAGCCTGTTTGAGATCCATGACAGGAGGAACTACCTAGGCCGGACAGGGAACTCTTAGGGCGAGAGATTCGATGAGCCACTTCCTCGACCGCCTCACCTATTTCCGCCACCGGCAGGGCACTTTTGCCGGCGGTCACGGAATCACGACCGACGAGTCGCGGGCCTGGGAAGATGCGTATCGCAAGCGCTGGGCCGCCGACAAGATCGTGCGCTCCACCCACGGCGTGAACTGCACCGGCTCATGCTCCTGGAAGATCTACGTCAAGGGCGGCATCGTCACCTGGGAGACGCAGCAGACCGACTACCCCCGCACCCGGCCGGATCTGCCTAACCACGAGCCGCGCGGCTGCCCGCGCGGGGCGAGCTACAGCTGGTACCTCTACTCCGGTACCCGTATCAAGTACCCGCTGATCCGCGCCCGGCTGCTCAAGGCCTGGCGCGAGGCGCGCAAGACCCTGACGCCGGTCGCCGCCTGGCGCGCCATCGTGCAGGATCCGAACAGCCGCGCCAGCTGGGTGACCAGGCGCGGCCGCGGCGGGCTGGTGCGGGCCGACTGGAACGAAGTCACCGAGATCATCGCCGCCGCCAACGCCTACACCATCAAGGAGTACGGGCCGGACCGGATCGCCGGCTTCTCGCCGATCCCGGCCATGTCGATGGTGTCCTACGCTTCCGGCAGCCGCTACTTATCGCTGATCGGCGGCACCATCCTGAGCTTCTACGACTGGTACTGCGACCTGCCGCCGTCCTCGCCGCAGACCTGGGGCGAGCAGACCGACGTGCCGGAGTCGGCCGACTGGTACAACGCCGGCTTCCTGCTGGTGTGGGGCTCGAACGTGCCGCAGACCCGCTCGCCGGATGCGCATTTCTACACCGAGGTCCGCTACAAGGGCACCAAGAGCGTGGTGATCACGCCCGACTACAGCGAGGCTTCCAAGTTCGCCGATCTCTGGCTGCACCCCAAGCAGGGCACCGACGCCGCGCTGGCGCTGGCGCTGGGGCATGTGGTGCTGCGGGAGTATCACGTCGACCGGCAGGTGCCGTATTTCGCCGATTACCTGCGGCGCTACAGCGACCTGCCGTTCCTGGTGAAACTGGTGGAGCGCGACGGCCGGCTGGTGCCGGATCGCCTGCTGCGGGCCGCGGATTTCGCCGATGCGCTCGGGGAGACCAACAACCCGGACTGGAAGCCGGTCGCCATCGATGAGAACAGCGGCAACATCGTCTGCCCGGTCGGCAGCGCCGGCTTCCGCTGGGGCGAGCAGGGCAAGTGGAACCTGGAGGAGAAGGACGGCCAGGGCCGCGATGTGCGTCTGCGGCTGAGCCTGGCCGATGTGCAGGATGCAGTGATGCCGGTGGCCTTCCCGTACTTCGGCACGGTGGCGCCGGAGACCTTCGTCGCTACCGACCACGACGAGATCCTGGAGCGCCACGTGCCGGTGAAGCGGGTCACGCTCAAGGACGGCGCGGCTTACGTGGCCTCCACCTACGACCTGTTCCTGGCCAACTTTGGGCTGGACCGGGGCTTTGGCGGCGGCCATGTCGCCGCCAGCTACGACGACGATGTCCCGTTCACGCCTGCCTGGGCGGAGCGGGTCTGCGGCGTGCCGCGCCAGGCCATCATCCAGGTGGCGCGCGAATTCGCCACCAATGCCGAGAGGACCGAGGGTCGCTCCATGGTCATCCTCGGTGCCGGTCTCAACCACTGGTACCACATGGACATGGCCTACCGCGGCATCATCGCCCTGCTGACGATGTGCGGCTGCATCGGCAAGTCCGGCGGCGGCTGGGCCCACTATGTGGGGCAGGAGAAGCTGCGGCCGCAGACCGGCTGGCTGCCGCTGGCCTTCGCCACCGACTGGCTGCGGCCGCCCCGGCACATGAACGGCACCTCGTTCTTCTACGCCCACAGCGACCAGTGGCGCTACGAGTCGCTGAAGATTTCCGACATCCTCTCGCCGCTGGCACCGGCCGACGACTGGTCGGGGGCGATAATCGACTACAACGTCCGGGCCGAGCGCATGGGCTGGCTGCCCAGCGCGCCGCAGCTGGAGACCAACCCTCTGGAGGTCGGTCGCCGGCTGGTCGAGAGCGGCGCGGATCCGCAGCAGGCCGTGCCGGCGGCGCTGAAGTCCGGCGAGCTGAAGCTGGCCAGCCGGGATCCGGACAACCCGCGCAACTGGCCGCGCAACATGTTCTTCTGGCGCTCCAACGTGCTGGGCGCGAGCGGCAAGGGCCACGAGTACTTTCTGAAGCACCTGATCGGCTCGCTGCACGGCGTGGTCGGCACCGACGCCGAGCGGGCCGGCATCCAGCGGCCGAAGGAGGTGGTCTGGCATGAGCAGGCGCCGGCCGGCAAGCTCGATCTGATGATCACCATCGATTTCCGCATGTCGACCACGGCCTTCTACGCCGACATCGTGCTGCCGACCGCCACCTGGTACGAAAAGCACGACCTCAACACCACCGACATGCATCCCTTCCTCCATCCGCTCACTGCGGCGGTGGACCCGGTCTGGGAGTGCAAGAGCGACTGGAACATCTTCCGCACGATTGCGCAGAAGTTCTCGGAGGTGGCGCCGGAGGTGCTCGGCGTCGGTGCCGACCACGCCGTGCAGCGAGCCGATCAGGTGCTTCAGAAAGTAC
>JAJUFY010000118.1 GCA_029263635.1 Ectothiorhodospiraceae bacterium
GGCCGCACCGGCCGCGCCGGTCGCAGCGGCGAGGCGATCCTGTTCATCGCCCCGCGCGAGGAAAGGATGCTGCGCAGCATCGAGCGGGCGACTCGCCAGCCGATCGAGCCGATGCAGATGCCGACCGCCAGCGACGTCAATCAGCAGCGGGTGGCGCGCTTCAAGCAGCGTATCAGCGACACCCTTGCCGCCGACGACCTCGAGCTGTACGAGCGGCTGGTCACCGAGTTCGAGCAGGAGCACGGCGTCGAGCCGCTGCGCATCGCCGCTGCGCTGGCGCGACTGGCGCAGGGCGATGTTCCGTTGCTGCTGCCGGAGCGCGAGCCGCGGCCAGAGCGCGTCGAGCGGCCAGCCCGCCAGCGCCCCGAGCGGCGCGGGCCGCAGGAGGCGGCACGGCCGCTGCGGGACTTCTCCGAGGTACCGATGCAACGGTTCCGCCTGCCGGTCGGCCACCGCCACGGCGTCAAACCGGGCAACATCGTCGGTGCCATCGCCAACGAGGCCGAGCTGGACGCCCGCTACATCGGCCATATCGACATCTTCGACGACTTCTCGCTGGTCGACCTGCCGGCCGGCATGCCGAAGGAAGTGCTGCGGGTGCTGCAGAAAGCGCGGGTGTGCGGGCGCATGATCGAGCTGCGCACCGTTGGCGAGGATGGCGGCCGGCGGCGTCCGGGCCGTGAGCCGCGCATGGGAGCCGGGCGGGCGGCTGGGGCGCGCAAGCCGTCGCAGCGGCGGCAGCTAAGGCAGGCGCAGCGCTAACTCGCTGACTGCAAGGAGGGCGCGGCGCTGTCTGTGGGAGCGGCGTCCTCGCCGCGATTTCGCCATCTTCGCGTTGGAGAGGCTGGACGCTTAATTCTTGCTAGCTCCTTGGCGTGCCGGCCCCCGAGGTCCTGTTTCGCCCTGCTGGGCGAGTTACCTTTATTTGCTTGCCCAAATAAAGGGTACCCACCGTTTCGCCCCGCCGGTGGCGGGGTGCCCTGCGCGCTTCCCGACCGCCGTGTCCCTGCGGGTCCCCTGATGGGCTTTCTCCGGCGGCCGGTCCTGTGCTCGGCGAGACGAAAGTGCGGCTTAGAGATGCTGCCGTCGTGTTTGTCTCGTTACTCCAGCTTGCACCGAGCCCTCGGAGTCTTCGTGATATCTGCCTCAGGTCACACCGACTGGATCGGTCGCCCGCCACAGGTACCAGCTCGCTACCGAGCGGTAGGGGGCCCAGCGCTCGCCGTGGCGGCGGATGTAGGCGGGGGCGGGGAGGGCGTCCAGGCCGTAGGTGAGCATGAAGCCCTTGCGGATGCCGAGGTCGGTGACCGGCAATACGTCGGGGCGGCCGAGGTTGAAGATCAGCAGCATTTCCACCGTCCAGCGGCCGATGCCGCGCACCGAGACCAGCCGTTCGATGATCTCCTCGTCGTGCAGCTCGGCCAGCATGTCGGAGGTCGGCACGATGCCGGCCAGCGTCTTGGCGGCGAGGTCCTTGGCCGCGGCGACCTTGGAGCGCGACAGGCCGGCGGCGCGCAGCTGCTCGTCCGGCATGGCAAGCAGCAGTTCGGGCGTGGGTGTGTGGTCGGGGAACAGCGCCTTGACGCGGTTATGGATGGTGGCGGCGGCCTTGCCGCTGAGCTGCTGGAAGACGATGGCGCGCAGCAGGCCGCGGAAAGGGCTCTGCATGTCGCGCAGCCGCAGCCGGTAATCGCCAACGCGCTCGATCAGCGCCGCCAGCGGCGGGTCCTCGGCCAGCGCAGCGATGGCCGCATCGATGTCGTAAGGCGGTTGCATGGCGGGTGCTCGGTCAGCTATCGGGGACGTTGTTCTTGAGCTCGTCCAGCCACAGCACGGCCTCGGAGTCGCTGGGCGCGCGCCAGTCGCCGCGGGGCGAAAGCGAGCCGCCGGAGCCGACCTTGGGGCCGTTCGGTACTGCGGTACGCTTGTATTGGCTGATCTTGAAGAAGCGATACAGAAACAGTTCCAGCCAGCGCTTGATGGTGGCCAGGTCGTACTCGTTGCGCTTGGACTCCGGCACGTGCGGCGGCCACTGGCCCTGGGTCCTGTCGTGCCAGGCATGGTGCGCCAGGTAGGCGACCTTGCTCGGGCGGAAGCCGAAGCGGGTGATGTAGTAGATATTGAAGTCCTGCAGCTCGTAGGGGCCGATCTGCGACTCGGTGCTCTGTGCCGCGCCTTCCTCGCCGGGCACCAGTTCGGGTGAGATCTCGGTGTCGAGCACGGCTTGCAGGATGCGGCCGGTGGCGGCATCGAACTGCCCGGATTCGATCACCCAGCGGATCAGGTACTGGATCAGGGTCTTCGGCACCGAGGCGTTGACGTTGTAGTGCGACATATGGTCGCCGACGCCGTAGGTGCTCCAGCCCAGCGCGATCTCGGACAGATCGCCGGTGCCGAGCACCAGGCCGTGGTGGTGGTTGGCGAGCCGGAACAGGTGCGAGGTGCGTTCGCCGGCCTGCACGTTCTCGAAGGTGACGTCGTATACCGGTTCTCCGCCCGCGAACGGGTGGCCGATGTCCTTCAGCATCTGCAGGCAGGACGGCCGGATGTCGATCTCCTCGGCGGTGGTGCCGAGTGCCTTCATGAGCGCATGGGCGTTCTTGAGCGTGCGGTCGCTGGTGGCGAAGCCGGGCATGGTGTAGGCGAGGATGTTGCTGCGCGGCAGGCCGAGACGGTCCATGGTCTTGGCGGCGACAATCAACGCGTGGGTCGAGTCCAGCCCGCCGGAAACGCCGATCACGATGCGTTCGATGCCGGTTGCCTGAATGCGCTTCGCCAGGCCCTGGACCTGGATGTTGTAGGCCTCGTAGCAGCGTGCGTCGCGCTGCGCAGGGTCGGCCGGCACGTATGGGAAGCGTTCCACCTGGCGGCGCAGGCTGCCGGTATTGGCCGGCAGTTCCAGCTCGAAGCGGACCCGCCGGATGGCCTGCACGGCGTCCCGGTGCAGGCTGGCGCTGTCATGAAAGGTGGTGAGGCGCGTGCGCTCCTGTGCGAGCCGCTCCAGGTCGATATCGGCCAGCAGCAGCTGCTCGTCGGTGGCGAACCGCTCGGATTCCGCCAGCAGCGCGTTGTTCTCGTAGATCAGGGCATGGCCGTCCCAGGCCAGGTCATTGGTGGACTCGCCCGGGCCGGCGGCACCGTAGAGATAGGCGGCGATGCACTTGCCGCTCTGCGCGGCGCAGAGGTCTCGCCGGTAATCGGCCTTGCCGATGATGCTGTTGCTGGCCGAGAGGTTGCACAGCACGGTAGCGCCGGCCAGCGCTGCGTAAGTCGACGGCGGCAGCGGCGCCCACAGGTCCTCGCAGATTTCGGCATGGACCGTGAAGCCGGGCAGGTTGGCCGCCTCGAAGACCACATCGCTGCCGAACGGCGCGGTCTGGCCCAGCAGCGTCACTTCGCGGCCGGTCGCATCGCGGGCGGAGGCGAACTGGCGCTTTTCGTAGAACTCCCGATAGTTGGGCAGATAGGTCTTGGGCGTGATGCCGAGGATACGGCCGCGATAGATCGCCACCGCGCAGTTGAACAGCCGGCCGTCGAAACGGAGCGGCGCACCGACCAGCAGCAGCGGCGAAAGGGTGCGGCTTGCGTCCAGCAGCCGCATCAGCGCCGCCAGCACGCCGTCGAGCAGCGCGTCCTGATGGAACAGGTCCTCGCAGCTGTAGGCCGACAACCCCAGCTCGGGAAACAGCGCCAGCGAGGCGCCGGCCACGGAGGCGCGGCGGGCGAGGCCGATGGTGCGCTCGCCGTTGTGGGCCGGGTCCGCCACTCTTACCGACGGCAGGCAGACCGCGGTCCGAACGAAGCCGTGGCGATGGATCGAGAAGAAGTCCTGCGATGCGTTCATGTTCCTGATGCCTGACGCAGCGTTGCCAGTAACTCTAATGGCGGACTGGCGCGATTGAAACCGGCGCATGGTGCCGCCACTCCCAGCTTCATGGCGAAGAACGATGAGCAGAGCTTCCCCGATCAGGCTGCGACCGCGTTGCTGATCATCGATACCGTCAATGACCTCGAATTCGAGGGCGGCGAGCGCCTGCTGCGGTTCGCACTGCCCATGGCCGAGCGGATCGCAGCGCTCAAGTCGCGTGCCGCCGCGGCAGGCATCCCGGCCGTGTACCTGAACGACAACTTCGGCCAGTGGCGCTCCGATTTCCACACGGTGGTGCGCCAGAATCTCGAGGGTGTGCGGGGAGCTCCGGTCGTGCGGCTGCTGGTTCCCGGCGACGACGATTACTTCGTGCTCAAGCCGAAGCATTCGGGATTCTTCGGGACCACGCTGGACACCCTGCTGCGGTTCTTCGGCTGCCGCCGGCTGATCCTGACCGGGCTCAGCAGCGACATGTGCGTGCTGTTCACCGCCATCGATGCCTATATGCGCGACTACCAGCTGCTGATCCCGCGCGATTGCAGCGCCGCTATCGCCCCCGAGCACCATGACCAGGCGATTGCCTACATGGCCCGGGTACTCAAGGCCGATGTCCGGCCATCAGACCAGCTTCCGTTGGGTAGCGAGGAGTCGGTGACATGAGGAGAGACCAAGCCGCCACCAAGATGCGACCCCTGCCGCAGCGCGAGACCTCGGCCGCCGCTAGACTGCGCACGTTCGCTAAACACAATGACAAGAACATGCCTGCTGCAGCTCCTTTTACCGAATCCGCGCTGCGCCGCGACATCTCCTATCTGGAGCGCACGCTCACGGTGCTGGCCGGCAATACCAATCCTGGTGCCCGCGTCACCTATGCGCGGCTGCTGGTGCAGCTGCGCCGCCGGCGCAAGCAGCTCCGCGCACTGCTTGCCCGCGATTTTCACAACTGGCCGCGGTATCCGGATGCGCCGCTGGATCCGGGTGCCTGACGGGCCGGGCTAGCGTGCGATCGACGCCGTCCTGGCGGCGCACAGCCGGATCAGGTCGGCAGGCGCCAGCTCGATTTCCAGGCCGCGCCGGCCGGCGCTGACATGCATGCGAGCGAGCGCCAGCGCGCTCGCGTCCACCACCATCGGCAGCCGCTTCTTCTGCCCCAGCGGGCTGATGCCGCCGGCGACATAGCCGGTGGCCCGCTCGGCGTCGGTGAGTTCCGCCATGGCTGCCCGCTTGCCGCCGACTGCGGCTGCCAGCGCCTTCAGGTCCAGCGTCCGGGCAACCGGCACCAGGGCCACGGTGAGCTGGCCGTCCACGCGCGCAACCAGGGTCTTGAAAACCTGGGCCGGGTCCAGGCCGAGCTTTTCGGCGGCTTCCAGGCCGTAGGACGCGGTGCCGGGGTCGTGCTGATACTCGTGCAGCGTGAAGTCGATACCGGCGCGTTTGGCGGCGAGGACGGCGGGTGTCATGGCTTGCTTTCGTGCCTCTTGTGGTTTCCAGCCTGAGAGCCTGGGGCGGCAGGCTCCGGTGCATATTAAAGAACCCCGTTGGCGGACGGCAGTGCAGGCCTGCCGAGGCGGGAGCCTGGGGAAAGCCCTGGCGCGCCAGGCGCCGCAGCGGTGGTGAGAGCTTGCAGCGTGCGGCGACTGCGCGTACAACCGCCGGAGCCCTGTGCCTTGGATCGGGCGGCGAGCGCCGCCGCTGCGATTTTCACCAAGCTCGCGATTTGCCGAGCGTCGACCTCCAGGTAAGGCGTACACTGGGCGAGCCGGTTAATTCGAGAGGATTCCTGCATCTGGCGCGGCAGTATGTTCCCGGAGCGCTGCGGATGCCTGCGACGCCCGCTGCCGCGCTATTCCCTGCCATGGCGTGCGGGCTGCCGAGCAGGCTGCACCCGTCGCTCCCTTCACAGCGCGAGACTTCCATGCGACAGACGACGGACACGGCTGGAGAGACTGGA
The DNA here is from genome assembly GCA_029263635.1 of Ectothiorhodospiraceae bacterium. Taxonomy (GTDB): domain Bacteria; phylum Pseudomonadota; class Gammaproteobacteria; order Nitrococcales; family AK92; genus JAAYIK01. Next base: position 5,820 of record JAJUFY010000118.1, read on the forward strand.
GCGCATGCGCCGGCGCTGGGCGAGGCGGTGTTCCGGGGGCTGGTGGACAGCATCCGCGACTATGCCGTTTACATGCTCGACCCCCGGGGTGTGGTGGTGAGCTGGAACAGCGGCGCTGAGCGGATCAAGGGCTACAGTGCCGACGAGGTGATCGGCCAGCATTTTCAGATGTTCTACCTGCCGGAAGAGCGGGACGCCGGCAAGCCGGAACAGGAACTGCAGATGGCGCGGGAGAGCGGGCGCTTTGAGGTGGAAGCCTGGCGCCTGCGCAAGGACGGCAGCCGGTTCCGCGCCTATGTCGTGGTGACCGCGCTGCGCAATAGCGACGGCGAACTGCTCGGGTTTGCGGAAGTCACCCAGGACATTACCGCCCGCTGGCAGGCCGGGCAGGAGTTGCGGGAGAGCGAGAAACGGTTCCGGCTGCTGGTCGACCAGGTCCGCGATTACGCCATCTTTCTGCTGTCGCCGCACGGGCGCATCACCACCTGGAATCGCGGCGCACACCGGATGAAGGGCTACACGGCCGAAGAAGCGTACGGACGGTCCCTGGATCTGTTCTATCTGCCGGAGGACATTGCCCGGGGCAAGCCGGCCAGGCTCCTCAGGCAGGCGGCGGCCGAAGGCGTGGCGCACGATATCGGCTGGCGGCAGCGCAAGAACGGCGAGCGTTTCTGGGCCGATGTCACCATCACCGCCCTGTACGACAGCGCAGGCAAGCTGTACGGCTATGCCAAGGTCGTCCGGGACTTGACCGAGCAGCTGGAGGCGGAGCAGCTGGCGCGGGCCTACGAAGCGGCCCGCGAGGCCATCAAGGTGCGGGACGAGTTCCTGTCGATCGCGTCCCATGAGTTGCGGACACCGCTGACCGCGCTGAATCTTCAGCTGCAGGGCCTCAAGCTGCTGCTCGAGCGCAACCCCGCGGCCTGGAATCCGGAGCGGACCGGCGGCGCCATCGGGCGGGCGCTGGAGAGCGCCGAGCGGCTGTCCCAGCTGGTCGACACGCTGCTGGATGTGTCGCGCATCAGTA
>JAJUFY010000372.1 GCA_029263635.1 Ectothiorhodospiraceae bacterium
ATATTGCGCGAAAAGTCCTTCGGGACGGGGTATTTAGGCTTGGCCGTGATTGAACCCCCTGGCCGGCAGCCTTATTACCGACGGCAATCGCAGAGGGGGCCTCGCCGGCTCCCAGCGGTTTGCGGCGGAAGCCGCCGAGATCCGGCATCCGCTGGCAACAGGATTCGATTTGCAACAGGGAGTTGATGCATGAAGAGCAAATATCTTGCATGGATGTTCGTGCCGGCGCTGGCGTTCGGCATAGCCGCCTGCGATAACGCCGGCGAGCCGGGCGCTGCCGGCGGCGGCGATAGCGGCGCGCAGGGTGGCACGAGCTCCGACCAGACCACCGGCGGCATGAGCAGCGGAAGCGGCAGCATGGGCGGTGGGACCGCCGGCGGCGCCGATTCCGAGACCGGCAGCGACACCTATGCACCGCCGCCGCCACCCACTGGCTCCGGCAGCGCCGGTGGTGGTACTACAGGTGGAGGCAGTGCCGGCGGCTAAGCAGCCGGCCGCGCGACGGACCAACGGCGGGCAGGGCCCGCCGTTGTCGCGTCCGGGCCTTAAGTCAGTGGTAGGCAGCGGCCAGCGACTTGATCCGTTCTACCGTCGAGAAGAATCCGCTGCGGCGGTTGGGGCTGAGGTTCTGTTCCAGGCCCAGCCGGGTGAAGAGCTCTTCGATGTCGGTGGCGAGAATTTCCGCCGGCGTGCGGTCCGAATAGACCATCAGGATGATGGCCAGCAGGCCTTTGACGATGAAGGAGTCGCTGTCGGTGCGGAAGCGCAGCCGCAGCGGATCGCCGGGCACCACTTCGTCGACCAGCCAGACCATGCTGGTGCAGCCCTGGACCCGGTGCTCCTCGGTTTTTTCGCTGTCGGGCATGGGCGGCAGGCGGCGACCGAGGTCGATGATCACGCGATAGCGCTCTTCCCAGTCGGTCAGCAGCTCGAAGGTGTCGATCAATTCGTCAATCTGCATGGTGCTCCCCAATCGTGGCGGCCCATTCTGGGGCAAATGGCCCGTGCGTCAAGGGCGGTGCAAGCCGATAGGGGAGGTCGATGAGTCCGATAAGAACAATCCATTTTGATAATGGCTGCTTGCCGTTTAGGCTGGCGACACCAATCAATCGGCAACCTTCGCTTCAGTTCAAGGAGACAAAATGGCGGCCTATACGGTAGACGTCAGCGACGGCACGTTCGAGCAGGAAGTGCTGCAGTCCGAGCTTCCGGTGCTGGTGGATTTCTGGGCGGAATGGTGCGGCCCGTGCAAGATGATTACGCCGCTGGTGGAGCGCCTGGCGCAGGAGCTGGACGGCAAGCTCAAGGTCGCCAAGGTCAATGTCGACGACAACCGGGCTCTGCCGCTGCGTTACGGCATCCGTGGCATCCCGACGCTGATGCTGTTCAAGGGCGGTGAGGTGATCGCCACCAAGATCGGGGCGATCAGCAAGAATCACCTGGATGAATTCGTCCGGCCTCACCTGCAGGACCCGGTGTCCTGATTTCCCGGCGCGGACGGTCCGCCCGCACCGGTTTTCAAGATGCCGAGACTGACGGGCAGGGCGGCTAGGCCGTTGCCGCTCTGTTGCCGGCCGGCGCCGTTGCCAGCCGCTGCTCCAGCCGGTCCAGTTCCTCCAGCAGAGCCTTCGGCGTCCGCTCCCCGAAACGCTGGTAGTACTCACGGATCAGCGGAATTTCCTGACGCCAGCCGTCGACATCGACGCCCAGCAGCAGGTCAAGATCGCTGTCGGCAAGGTCGAGCCCGGAGAGGTCCAGTGCCTGCTTGCTCGGCAGCCGACCGATCGGGGTATCGACCGCTTCGCCCTCGCCGTTGCAGCGCTCGAACACCCATTTCAGCACCCGGCTGTTGTCGCCGAAGCCCGGCCAGACGAAGCGGCCGTCGGCATCGCGGCGGAACCAGTTGACATAGAAGATCTTCGGCAATCTGGCGCCGGCCTTCTCGCCGATGGCGAGCCAGTGGCTCCAGTAGTCGGCCATGTTGTAGCCGCAGAACGGCAGCATCGCCATCGGGTCGCGGCGCAGCTCGCCGATCTTGCCGGCCGCGGCGGCGGTCTTTTCGGAGGCGATGATGGAGCCGAAGAAAGTGCCCTGCTGCCAGTCGCGGGCCTCGTTCACCAGCGGCACCACGCTGGCGCGGCGGCCGCCGAACAGGATCGCCGAGATCGGCACGCCCGTCGGGTCGTCCCACTCCGGCGCGATCACCGGGCACTGGGACGCCGGCGCAGTGAAGCGGGCGTTGGGATGG
>JAJUFY010000385.1 GCA_029263635.1 Ectothiorhodospiraceae bacterium
CCGGTGACCTACGGCGACGTGTTCAAGCAGAACGAAATCGAGATGTCGGCCTACAACTTCGAGCACGCCGACACCGTGAGCCTGTTCGCGCAGTTCGACACCTGCGAGCGCGAGAGCAAGCGGCTGATCGAACTCGGCCTGCCGCTGCCGGCCTATGAGATGGTCCTGAAGGCCTCGCACACCTTCAACCTGCTGGACGCCCGGCGGGCGATCTCGGTCACCGAACGGCAGGGTTATATCCTGCGCGTCCGCACCCTGGCGCGGGCGGTGGCCGAGGCATATTTCGCGGCCCGGGAGGCGCTCGGCTTCCCGCTGCTGGCGCGGACGACGGAGGGGGCGGTCTGATGAGCGAGCGACACGATTTTCTGGTGGAACTGGGCACCGAGGAGCTGCCGCCCAAGGCACTGCTGCGCCTGTCCGAGGCATTCCGCGACGAGCTGCTGCAGGGTCTGCGTTCGGCCGGGCTGGCGCACGGCGAGGTGCATGCCTATGCCACCCCGCGGCGGCTGGCAGTCCTCGTCGAGTCCCTCGCTGCCCGCCAGCCCGATCAGCGCGTCGAGCGCCGCGGTCCGGCCCTTGCCGCGGCCTTCGACAGCGCTGGCAGCCCGACCAAAGCCGCCGAGGGCTTCGCCCGCTCCTGCGGCACCGAGGTCGCCGCGCTGGAACGGCTGGAAACCGACAAGGGCGCATGGCTGGTCTACCGCGGCGTCGCCGAAGGGCAACCGGCGACGGCGCTGCTGCCGCAGCTGGTCCAGCAGGCCCTCGCCAGGCTGCCGATTCCGAAGCGGATGCGCTGGGGCGGCGGCAGTGCCGAATTCGTGCGGCCCGTGCACTGGCTGGTGATGCTGTTCGGCAGCGAGGTGGTCCCGGCCGAGATTCTCGGCGTGACCAGTGGCGCCAGCACATACGGTCACCGCTTCCATGCCCCCGACCCGATCCGGCTGAGCGAGCCGGCCGAGTACGTGGAGCGCCTCGAGCGCGAGGGCAAGGTCATCGCCAGCTTTGCGCGCCGGCGCGAGCTGGTGCGTCAGCAGGTCGAGCAGGCGGCCGCGGCTGTCGCCGGCGAGGCCGTGATCGAGCCCGAACTTCTGGACGAGGTTACCGCGCTGGTGGAGTGGCCGGTTGCCCTTACCGGCCGGTTCGAGGACGCCTTCCTGGAGGTTCCCGCCGAGGCGCTGATCTCCAGCATGCAGGGCCACCAGCGTTATTTCCCGATCCGCCGGGCCGACGGCGAACTGATGCCGGCCTTCGTCACTGTCGCCAATATCGACAGCCGCGATCCCGATGTCGTGCGCGCCGGTAACGAGCGGGTCATCCGCCCACGGCTTGCCGATGCCGCCTTCTTCTGGGAGCAGGACCGCAAGCAGCCGCTGGCGAGCCGCATCGAGTCGCAGCGCGAGGTGGTGTTCCAGCAGCGGCTGGGCACGCTGTACGCCAAGACCGAGCGGGTGGTAGCGCTCTGCGAGTACCTTGCGCCGCAGCTCGGTTGCGAGCCGGCACAGGCAGCGCGGGCTGGCTGGTTGAGCCGCTGCGACCTGTCCACAGAGATGGTGGGTGAATTCCCGGAGCTGCAGGGCATCATGGGCCGCTATTACGCCGCTCATGACGGCGAGCCGGCGGCAGTGGCGGTGGCGCTGGACGAACAGTACCAGCCACGCTACGCCGGCGACGTGGTGCCTCAGAGCCCGCTTGGCCAGCTCCTGGCGCTGGCGGACCGGGCTGACACCCTCACCGGCATCTTCGGCATCGGTCGCGCGCCCAGCGGCGACAAGGATCCTTTTGGCCTGCGTCGCGCGGCACTGGGACTGATGCGCACCATCATCGAGAACGAGCTTGACATCGATCTGCATGCCCTGCTGACCCAAGCCGCTCAGGCGCAGCCCGAGGGCGTCGAGGCCGTCGCCCAGATTGATGCGGTCTTCGATTTCTGCCTGGAGCGACTGCGCGGCTACTACGCCGAGCAGGGCATCGGTGCAGAGCTGTTCGAGGCCGTCGCCGCGCTACGTCCGACCCGGCCGCTGGATCTCCACCATCGCCTGCTGGCCTGCCGCGCCTTCAGCGCGATGCCGGAAGCCGAGGCCCTGGCGGCTGCCAACAAGCGCATCCGCAACATTCTCAGGAAGTCTGCCGACTCGGTACCGGCCCAGGTCG
>JAJUFY010000384.1 GCA_029263635.1 Ectothiorhodospiraceae bacterium
CGGGCACGCAAGAGTCGCGACGGGGACGTCGCTCCTACAGATGCTGACCAGTTGCGTCGCCTTGTCCGATTCGAGTCGGCCGCAACACCCGCTCGTCACGCCGACAGCGCCAAGAGGTAGCCTAGTGGCTGTTATCCGCATTCAGGGTGCGCGCACCCACAACCTCCAGAACATCGACCTGGAACTGCCCCGCGACAAGCTGATCGTGATCACCGGCCTCTCCGGCTCGGGCAAGTCCTCGCTCGCCTTCGACACCATCTACGCCGAGGGCCAGCGCCGCTATGTCGAGTCGCTGTCGGCCTACGCGCGGCAGTTCCTGTCGATGATGGACAAGCCGGACGTCGACCATATCGAGGGGCTGTCGCCGGCGATCTCCATCGAGCAGAAGTCCACGTCGCACAACCCGCGCTCGACGGTCGGCACCGTCACCGAGATCCATGACTACCTGCGGCTGCTGTACGCGCGGGTTGGCACGCCGCGCTGCCCCGAGCACGGCATCGACCTGAACGCGCAGACGGTGAGCCAGATGGTCGACCAGATCCTGGCCCTGCCGGAGGGCACCAAGCTGATGCTGCTGGCGCCGGTGGTCGATGGCCGCAAGGGCGAGCATGTGCACGTGATGGAGGAGCTCAAGAGCCAGGGCTTCATCCGCGCCCGCATCGACGGGCATGTGGTCGAGCTGGACACGCCGCCGACCCTGGACCCGAAGCGCCAGCACTCGATCGACGCGGTGGTCGACCGCATCAAGGTCCGCCCCGACCTGCAGACCCGGCTCGCCGACTCCATCGAAACCGCGCTGCGGCTGTCCAACGGACTGCTGCGGGTGGCCTACATGGACGAGCCGGAACGCGAGGAGCTGGTGTTCTCGTCCCGCTTCGCCTGCCCCGTCTGCGGCTACAGCCTCACCGAGCTGGAGCCGCGGCTGTTCTCGTTCAACAACCCCAAGGGCGCCTGCCCGACCTGCGACGGCCTGGGGGTGAAGCAGTTCTTCGATGCCGAGCGGGTAGTCACGCAGCCGCAGCTCAGCCTGGCGGCCGGCGCCGTGCGGGGCTGGGACCGGCGGAACCTGTATTACTTCCAGATGATCACCAGCCTCGCCGAGCACTACGGCTTCGATATCGAGACGCCGTTCGAGGCGCTGCCGGAGGACATCCGTGACGTCATCCTCTACGGCAGCCGCGGCGAGCCGATCGAGTTCCGCTACATCGACCCGCGCGGCCACGTGCAGCGCCGCAAGCACCCCTTCGAGGGCGTGCTCCCCAATCTGGAGCGGCGCTACCGCGAGACCGAGTCGAACATGATTCGCGAGGAGCTGGCCCGTTACCTCAGCGAGCAGCCTTGCCCCGATTGCCAGGGCACGCGGCTCAACAAGGCCGCCCGCAACGTGTTTGTCGCCGACCGCAGCCTGCCCGAAATCAACGCGCTGCCTGTCGGCCAGGCGCTGCAGTTCTTCGAGCAGCTCGAGCTGTCCGGCAGCAAGGGCGAGATTGCCGGCAAGATCATCAAGGAGATTGGTGACCGGCTGGGCTTTCTGGTGAACGTCGGTCTCGACTACCTGACTCTCAGCCGCAGCGCCGAAACGCTCTCCGGCGGCGAGGCGCAGCGCATCCGGCTCGCCAGCCAGATCGGCGCCGGGCTGGTGGGCGTGATGTATGTGCTGGACGAGCCGTCCATCGGCCTGCACCAGCGCGACAACGAGCGGCTGCTGAACACCCTGATCCACCTGCGGGACCTCGGCAACACCGTGATCGTGGTCGAGCACGACGAGGACGCCATCCGTGCCGCCGACCACGTGGTCGACATGGGCCCGGGCGCCGGGGTACACGGTGGCCGGGTAGTCGCCGAGGGCACGCCCGCCGAGATCGAGCGCAACGCCGCCTCGCTGACCGGCCAGTACCTATCCGGCAAGCGCGCCATTCCAGTGCCGGCCAAGCGCACGCCGGTGAAGCCCGGCGAGATCGCCTGGCTGCGCAACGCCCGCGGCAACAACCTCAAGGGCGTGGACGTCGGCATCCCGGCCGGGCTGCTGGTGTGCGTCACCGGCGTGTCCGGCTCCGGCAAGTCCACGCTGATCAACGACACCCTGTACCGCTACACCGCTCGCGAGCTCAACGGCGCCAGCGAGGCGCCGGCGCCCTGCGACGGCATCGAGAACCTGGAGC
>JAJUFY010000443.1 GCA_029263635.1 Ectothiorhodospiraceae bacterium
GACAGCTACGAAACCGAAAGTTCGATGGGAGTGAAGCCTCGCTTACGTAACAACGAAGTTATTGACATCGCCAGGGAAAGGACGATGCGCCAGGACGTCCTAGGGTTCAAACTCAATCAGCGACTTGAACTGGGGCAGCTTTCGTGATTCACCGGCAGTGGATCAGGGGAGTCGGCGGATGGCATTGTTCTGGTTGTCGGACGAAGCGTGGGCGGCGATCGAGCCGCACCTGCCGAAGAACCAACCCGGGGCGCGGCGGGTCGACGACCGCCGGGTGATTTCGGGCATCCTGCACGTGCTGAAGGTGGGCTGCCGCTGGTGCGACTGTCCGGCCGACTATGGCCCATCGACAACGATCTACAACCGATTCAACCGCTGGTCGCGCCGGGGCTTCTGGCTCAAGCTGCTCGACGCGCTGGTCGATGCCGGCGCGGTCACCCGCAGCACCGCCATCGACAGCACCTACATCAAGGCACAGCGCGCGGCCTTCGGTGGAAAAGGGGGCGCACGACGCAGGCGATCGGCCGCTCGCGCGGCGGCTGGACGACCAAGGTCCACGCGCTCACCGACGTCATCGGCCGTCCCTACGCGCTGATGCTGACTGCCGGGAATGTCAGCGACGTGAAGGCCGCGCCCGTGCTCCTCGAACGTGCCGGCTGCATGCGCTATCTGCTGGCCGACAAAGGCTACGACGCTGATGGGCTGCGCCGTTCGTTGCGCAAGAGCGGCGCCACACCCGTCATTCCAGGCCGCCGCAACCGCAAGCGGGCCATCTGCTACGACCGCCACCGATACCGTGGCCGTCACCTCATCGAGAACGCCTTCTGCCGCCTCAAGGATTTTCGCCGTATCGCCACCCGCTACGACAAGCTCGCCACCAACTTCCTCTCAGGCGTGGCGCTCGCCACCGCTCTCGCATTCTGGCTGTGAATGAGTCTGAACCCTAGAGGAGGCGACCACGGTCTGGATCATCTCGCCGATCTCGATGTCGAACCGTTCGAGGAGCTCTCTCAGCCACTGCTGGCGCCGCTCTTCGGAGACGGCTTCCAGCGCGACACGCTCCTCATTCAGGCGCTCGATTTGCTTGTTCGCTGATTCGGCCGCGTCGAGCGCTTCGGCGGACGCGGCCATCGCACGGTTGAGGCTGAACGCGCCCCAGACGAGAACGGCCGTCTCCAAAACGACGATAACGGCGTGAACGACGACCCGTCCGAAATCCGCACCGTCAGGAAATACGGCCGCCGGCAGTGCGAAATTCAGCAGCAAGTGGTGACCTGCGATTGTCGCCGCCGCCGTCAGGATCACCCGCCAGTCGGCGTAAGCCGCCGTGATTGCGAGCGCCGCGAAGAAGTACATGTGCAGGTCGATCTGCCAGGGGTGCCCCGCGAACAGGAAGACCAGCAGCGACGGCATGCCGACCAGACCGACCGCAACCGTCGCATGCGTGGTCAGGCTTGTGCCGTAAACGGTCGCGGTGAGCGTCGCCGCCGCGGCGAGGCCGGCGGCGGTCAGACCGAGCGCGACCAGAGACTGCCCCATGAACAGGCAGACGCCGAGGACCAGGGGCACGTGCAGCCAGAGCAGGGCGATCAGAAACCTGTCTGCGGCACGGCGGATGCCGGAGAATTCATTCGACATCAATGTGACCTGACAGAGCTGGGAAAACCGGGATTAGAGGCAGGCACCGATCGCGAGTGGGTCGAC
>JAJUFY010000404.1 GCA_029263635.1 Ectothiorhodospiraceae bacterium
CTGCCGCCGGGCACAGCGGGCGCAGCAGCGGGAAACGCCGCTCACCGATCCCAAGGAATAAGGCGGGGGCGTGCGCAGCGGCCCGCAATCTACAAGGAACATCTCCATGCGCTTGCGCTGGGTCTTTGCCGTCATCGTGTTGCTGCTGCTTGGAGTGGCCGGTTACCGGCTATGGCTGCCGCCGCAGGTTGCAGTCGAAACGGTCAAGCCCCGGCCGCTCGAGCAGCGCCTGGTGGCGACCGGCAGGGTCATCAGTCCGGAGCGCGTCACGGTCGGCAGCATCATCGTCGGCACGGTGGCCGAGGTGCTGGTCGATGAGGGAGATCAGGTTTCGCCAGCGCAGCCGCTGATTCGCCTGGACGACCGGGAGCTGCTGGCGGCCGTGCAGAGAACCGAAAGCGCGCTGCGGCAGGCCCGGGCCAATCTGAGCCAGATCGAGCAGGTGCAGCGCCAGGCGGCTGCGGAAGCGCGGACCCAGGCCGAGCTGCAGCTGCGCCAGGCCAGGCGCGACCATCGCCGCGCCGTCGAGCTGGCGCAGGAGAACTTCGTCAGCCGGGCCGAAGTGGAAGCACGCAAGGAGACACTGGACCTGGCCGCCAGCCGGCTGCGCAGCGCCGAGCAGGCGTTGGCCGCGCTGCAGCCCGGCGGCAGCGAACACCAGGCCGCCCTGGCCGCCGTCGCCCAGGCCGTGGCGGCACATGCCGAAGCGCGCGCCCGCCTCGGTTACGCGCTGATCCGGGCGCCGACCGCCGGCACCATACTCCGTCGCAGCGTCGATCCGGGCGATGTCGCCCAGCCCGGAGCCGCACTGCTGGTGCTCGCCAGCGCCGGCGAAACCCGGATCGAAGTCCAGCTCGACGAGCGCAACCTGGGGCTGGTAGAGGTCGGGCAGCCGGCACTGGCGTCCGCCGATGCCTTCCCGCAGGAGCGCTTCGACGCCGTGGTGCGCTTCATCGCCCCGGCGGTGGATCCGCAGCGTGGCACGGTAAAGCTCGAACTGGCGGTACCGGCGCCGCCGGAGTATCTGCGCGCCGACATGACGGTGACGGTCGACATCCTGGCCGCGCGGCGGGAACAGGCGCTCACTGTGCCGCGCAGCGCAGTCCGCGACGGAGATAGCAGGCCCTGGGTGCTGGTGGTGCGCGACGGCCGGGCGGTGCGGCAGGACGTGAGCCTCGGGCTGCGCGGCGACGGCCGGGTCGAGCTGCGCAGCGGTGTCGCGGCCGGCACGACGGTGCTGGTCGACGCCCGTTCCGCGCAGCCGCGCCAGCGAGTGCGGGCGCGGGAGGTGGCACGCTGATGCCGTACGTGTGGCTGGTGGCAGTGCGGTTCCTGCGCGAAGGCCGGTTCCAGACCCTGCTGATCGTCAGCGGGGTGGCGCTGGGCGTGGCGGTGATCGTGTTCATCACCACCCTGATCAACGGCCTGCAGGACACTCTGATCCGCGACACGCTAGGCTCGCAGGCCCATATCATCGTCCGCCCGCCCGAGGAGGTGGCACGGCCGCTACGTCGTGCCGAAGGGAGGGAGGTCCTGAGCCAGGTACAGCCGCGTGCCCAGCGTCTGCGCAGCATCGACCAGTGGCAGGCGCTGCTGCCGCAGCTTGCCGCCCAGCCCGGGGTGGTGGCCGCTTCGCCGGTGGTGACCGGGCCCGGGCTCGCGATCCGCGGCGACGCCGACCGGGCAATCGCCCTGGTGGGCATCGAGCCGGAGCAATTCACCCGCATCATCGACCTGCCCGGCAAGCTGATCGCCGGCACGCTGCGCCTGGGCGCCGAGGATGCTCTGATCGGCATCGATCTGGCCGACGAGCTCGGCGTCCGACTTGGCGACCGGTTCCGCATCGAAACCGCCGGCGGCCGCGGGCAGAGCGTCACCGTCACCGGCCTGTTCGACCTCGGCATGCGCGATCTCAACCTGCGCTATGTCTATCTCGGCCTGCGTCCGGCGCAGACCTTGCTCGACCTGCC
>JAJUFY010000440.1 GCA_029263635.1 Ectothiorhodospiraceae bacterium
AGACTTCATCCAGACCGATGCCTCCATCAACCCCGGCAACTCCGGCGGCGCCCTGGTCAACCTGCGAGGCGAGCTGGTCGGCATCAACACCGCCATCCTCGCCCCCAGCGGCGGCAACATCGGCATCGGCTTCGCCATTCCCAGCAACATGGCGCAGGCGGTCATGCAGCAGCTGATCGAGCACGGCGAGGTACGGCGCGGCATGCTGGGCGTGTCGATTCAGGATCTGACCCCGGCGCTGGCAGAGGCCTTCGGCATCAACGCCGAGGAGGGCGTCGTCATCGCCCAGATCGCCCCCGACTCACCGGCCGCAGAAGCCGGCCTGCAGGTCGGCGACGTGATCGTCGCGGTCGACGGCCAGCCGGTGCGGCACGCCGCCGCCATCCGCAATCGCATCGGCCTGCTGCGGGTCGGCGAGCAGATCAAACTGACGGTCTTGCGCAACGGCAAGCGCATGACGGTGACGGCGACGATCCGCGAAGACACCCGGCAGACCAACGCCGCAGCCCTCACGCCACGGCTGGCCGGCGCGCAGTTCGGCGAAGTGCAGGCGCCGGACGACGAGCGCGGCAAGCGGGTGGCCATCCTGCAGGTGCAGCCGGGCAGCCCGGCCGCCAGCGCCGGCCTGCGCCAGGGCGACATCGTGCTGTCGGTGAACCGGACGCCGATCACCAGCCTCGCGGAGTTCAACAAGGCGGTGCGGAACAGCAAGGACCGCCTGCTGCTGCACATCCGGCGCGGCTCCGGCGCCTTCTTCCTGCTATTGCAGTAAGCCTCGTCGGCGGCCCTCGCTTGTGAGGGCCGCCGTTCTTGCAATGCCCTCCGCCCGCCCACATCACCTGCTCGAAAGGTGCTGTTGCAGCAATAACCAGCCCAGCCCCCCTTTCTCACCACATGCGGGACGCGCCGGCAACGCTGCCGGTCGAGCCGCTGTGGACCCAGCGTGCAGGAGGCAAGATGGCAGCGAACGACGACGATACGATGATCAGCGCCCGCGCGGCGCAAGCCGCGCATGAGGCAATCGACCAGATCAGCGCTCGCAGCAGCGAAGCGGAGGAGCGCTTGCGCGACGCTAGCCAGCGGGCCGCCGAGCGTACCCAGGACATCGTCAACGACGTTTCCGAGTACGTCACCAAGAATCCGCTGGCGGCGGTCGGCATCGCCGCTGCGGCCGGCTTCGTGCTCGGCTCGCTGCTGCGGCGCTGAGCCGATGCCTGCGCCGCAGGCAGCCCCACCCGATACTCCGGCCGAACAGTCGCTGGGCGCGGCCGCACTCGGCACTGCCGCGCTGATCCGGGATCTGCTCGGCGACGCGCTCGGGCTGCTGGCCCTGGAAGCCAGGCTCGCCGGCCTCAGCCTGGCAGGCATGGTTGCTGCCGCCGTGGCCGCGGCTTTCGCCGTGCTGGCATTCTGGCTGCTGCTGCAAGCGGGGCTGATCGTAGCGTTCGGCCGCCTGGGCATCGACGTGCTGTGGCTACTGGCGGCCTTCGCCTTGCTCAACGGAGCGGGGGCGTTGCTCCTGCTGCTCGCCATCCGCCGGCTCAGTCGCAACCTGATGTTCAAGGCAACTGCCGGAGCTCTTGGGAAGGGGGGCGCCAATGCAGAACCTGCAGCGCGAAATTCGCCTTAAGCAGGCGCTGGTGCTGGAAGACCGGCAGCTGCTGGCGGCACGAGCGACCGCCCTGCGGGCACGGGCACGGCGAGCGCTGGCGACCCCGGAGGCGCTGCTGGCCGGCT
>JAJUFY010000369.1 GCA_029263635.1 Ectothiorhodospiraceae bacterium
AGAGCGAACGGCAACTACCCTGGCCCCGCCAGCGCGTCTGGGATGCACTGAACGATCCCGCCATCCTGCAGCTGTGCATTCCCGGCTGCGAATCGCTGGAAGCCACCGACGACCAGGGCTTCGATGCCCTAGTGCAGGCCAAGGTCGGCCCGGTAAAGGCCCGCTTTCGTGGCCATGTCAGCGTCATCGACCCCTCCCCGCCCGAGTCCTATACCCTGCGCTTTGAAGGCCAGGGCGGCGCGGCCGGCTTCGCCCGCGGCGAGGCCGACGTACAGCTGAGCGAGGCCGACGACGGCGGCAGCATCCTGCGCTACAGCGCCCGGGCCACGGTCGGCGGCAAGCTCGCCCAGATCGGCTCGCGCCTGGTGCAGGCCACGGCCCGCAAGATGGCCGACGATTTCTTCGACAATTTCATCACCCAGCTGCAGGGCGGCGACGGCACCGCCGCCGAGCAGCCGCCACCCCCAGCAGCAGAGAAAGCCAAGCAGCGCAACTGGAAGTTCTGGAGCAGTACCGGCCGGAATGCGGATTCGCCCTGACCGGCGGCCATCATCAGGAGGAGAGGCCATGAAGGTATCCATGACAGTGAACGGGCGCGTCGTCGAAGCCGACGCCGACCCGCGCACCACGCTCGTCGAGTTTCTGCGCAATCACCTCAATCTCACCGGCACCCATGTCGGCTGCGACACGGCCCAGTGCGGCGCCTGCACCGTGCATCTGGACGGCCGCGCGGTGAAATCCTGCAGCGTCCTGGTCGGTCAGGCCAGCGGTGCCGAGGTGACCACCATCGAGGGCATCAGCAACGGCAGCGGCGCGCTGCATCCGATGCAGGAAGCGTTCCGCGAGCATCACGGCCTGCAGTGCGGCTTCTGCACGCCGGGCATGGTGATGACGGCGATCGATCTGGTGCGGAACGACCCCGCCCCCAGCGAAGCCACCATCCGGGAGCAGCTGAAAGGGAACTACTGCCGCTGCACCGGCTACCACAACATCGTCAAGGCGGTGCAGGCCGCCGCGGTCCAGATGAAGGAGCAGCTGGCATGAACGAGACCGGTATCGGCAAATCCGTCAAGCGGCGCGAGGATGAGCGCTTCCTGCGCGGCCAGGGCCGCTACACCGACGACATCCGCTTCCACGGCGAGACCTATGCCTATTTCCTGCGCTCGCCGCACGCCCACGCCCGCATCCGCGGCATCGACACCAGTGCCGCACTGGCGGCGCCCGGCGTGCTGGCGGTATTCACCGGCGAAGACCTCAAGGCCGACCAGGTCGGCAGCCTGCCCTGCGGCTGGCTGATCACCGACGTCGACGGCAACCCCATGCGGGAACCGCCCCACCCGCCGCTGGCGCAGGACAAGGTGCGCTACGTCGGCGACCACGTCGCCGTGGTCATTGCCGAGAGCTATCTCCAGGCCAAGGACGCCGCCGAGCTGATCGAGGTCGATTACGAGGAACTGCCGGCGGTCGCCGCCACCGAGCGCGCGCTGGCTGCCGACGCGCCCAAGGTCCATGACGAGTTCGACGACAACTGCTGCTACGTCTGGGCCATCGGCGACAAGGCGGAGACCGACGCCGCCTTCGAGCGGGCCCACCACGTGACCCGGCTCGACCTGGTGAACAACCGGCTGATCCCCAACGCCATCGAGCCGCGCGCCGCCATCGCCCTGTACTCGCCGGGCGAGGACCGCTATACGCTCTACACCACCTCGCAGAACCCGCACGTGATCCGGCTGCTGATGTGCGCCTTCGTGCTCGGCCTGCCGGAGCACAAGGTACGGGTGGTGGCGCCGGACGTGGGCGGCGGTTTCGGCTCCAAGATCTTCCATTACGCCGAGGAGGCGGTACTGACCTGGGCGAGCCGCAAGGTCGGCCGGCCGATCCGCTGGACCGCCGAGCGCTCGGAATCCTTCCTGTCGGACGCCCACGGCCGCGACCATGTCACCCACGCCGAGCTGGCGCTGGACGAGCACGGCACCTTCCTGGCCATGCGGGTGCGTACCACCGCCAATCTGGGCGCCTATCTGTCCACCTTCTCGTCCTGCGTGCCCACCATCCTCTACGCCACCCTGCTGGCCGGTCAGTACAAGACCCCGCACATCCATGCCGAGGTCACTGGCGTGTTCACCAACACCGCGCCGGTGGATGCCTACCGCGGCGCCGGCCGACCGGAAGCGACCTACGTGGTGGAACGGCTGGTCGCCCAGGCGGCGCGCGAGATGGGGATCAGCCAGGGCGAGATCCGGCGCCGCAATTTCATTCCC
>JAJUFY010000339.1 GCA_029263635.1 Ectothiorhodospiraceae bacterium
AGGTGGCCAGCGCATTGAGATCCGAGGCTTCGGTAGTTTCTCGCTGCACCACCGGCCGCCGCGGATCGGCCGCAACCCCAAGACCGGGGAACCGGTGGCGCTGCCGGGCAAATACGTTCCGCATTTCAAGCCGGGCAAGCAACTGCGCGAGCGGGTCAATGACGGCCGCGAACGCTGACAATCCTGCGGCAATATCGTCGCACCGGTATCTCTAAAACAACGGGCCCTTCGGGGCCCGTGCTCATTTCAGCATTGCGACCAGCCGGCTGCGAACCTAGTGCACCGGCTGATAAGCGGCCATAATGACGAATCATCAGGACCAGCCGCCGACCTGAGATTCGTCAGGAGCTGTCATGCGCCGATTGCTCGGACTCGTATTCGCCTTGCTGATCATCAGTTTCGGGCTGAGCTTTGCCTTGCTCAACCGCGCGACGGTGGAAATCGATTATTACCTCGGCAAGGCGAATCTCCCTCTGTCGCTAGCGTTGACACTTGCGCTGGTGCTCGGCGCGCTGCTCGGCCTGCTGGCCGCCACCGGCATGGTGGTTCGGGAGAAGCGCCAGGCTGCGCGGCTGCGGCGGCAGCTGGGGCAGGCCGAGAAGGAATTGAGCGAACTGCGCAGGCTGTCAGTTCGAGATGTCGCCTGATGCAGGAACTGTTCTGGCTTCTGCTGCCTGTCGCTGCGCTGTCAGGTTGGTGGATAGGGCGGCGAGAACAGCCCGGAGAGCACCGGCGCCGCTCAGGGGCGATGTCCAGCGGTTACCTGAAAGGCCTGAACTACCTGCTCAACGAGCAGCAGGACAAGGCTATCGAAGTCTTCACCCGCATGGTTGAAGTGGACGGCGACACGGCCGAACTCCACTTCGCGCTCGGCAGCCTGTTCCGTCGCCGCGGGGAGGTCGACCGGGCCATCCGCATCCACCAGAACCTGCTAGCCCGGCCGGCCATGGACCGGAGTCAGCGCGCCCAGGCACTGCTGGAGCTGGGGCAGGACTACATGAAGGCGGGGCTCTTGGACCGGGCCGAGGCGCTGTTCGAGCAGGTGATCGAGGCAAACACCCATGTCGTGCCGGCGCTCCGGCAGCTGTTGTCGATTCACCAGCAGGAAAAGGACTGGGATAGCGCGATCGCTGTCGCGCGCCGGCTGGAGAGCAGGCAGGTCGGGGGCATGCGGCAGCTGATCGCGCAATTCCAGTGCGAGCTGGCGGAACAGGCACTGCAGGCGGGCGACCAGCGGCGCGCCGCGCAGCTGCTCAAGCGCGCCCTGGCGGATGATCCGAACTGCGTCCGTGCCAGCATCCTGCAGGGACAGCTGGAGCAGGCGCGGGGAAACGACCGGGCGGCGCTGAAGGCCTATATGCGGGTCGAGGAACAGGATCCGGAATTCCTGCAGGAAGTGCTGGAACCGCTGCGATCCTGCTGTATCCGGCTGCGGCGGACGGATGCGCTGCTCGACTACCTGGAACGGCTGGCAAGAGACAGGCCCAGCGATGCGGTGAGCCTGGCGCTCGCCGATATCCTCAGCGAACAGCGCGGCGCCCAGGCGGCGGCGGACTACCTGGCCGGTGTCCTCCGGCGAGCGCCGTCGGTGCCGGTGCTGGCGCGGGCCGCCAGGCTGATGTCCGAGCGGCTGGCGGGGGCGGCGAAAGCAGACGTCGAGCTCCTGCAGAGCGCCCTCGCCGAGCTGGTGTCTCAACACAGCAGCTATGCATGCCGTCAGTGCGGCTTTTCCGGCCGTACCCTCTATTGGCAATGCCCCAGCTGTCGGCACTGGGGCACCGTAAAGCCCACCTTGAGCTGAAGGAAGATGTCGTGAGCAGTTCGCCGTTGATGGGAACCGACGCCACCCGCGGACCACGTCTGATCGTCGCGCTGGATTTCCCGGTGCCGGCGCAGGCCGAGGCATTGGCTGCAGCGCTGGATCCCGCTGCCTGCCGGCTCAAGGTCGGCAAGGAGCTGTTCGTCCGCGGCGGGCCGGCGCTGGTCGAGCGTCTGCAGGCGCGCGGCTTCGAGGTGTTCCTGGACCTCAAGTTTCACGATATTCCCAATACCGTCGCCGGCGCCTGTCGTGCCGCGGCGGAGCTCGGCGTGTGGATGGTGAATGTCCACGCGCTGGGAGGCAGCGCGATGATGAGGGCGGCGCGCGAGGTGATCGAAGGCTACCGGCAGCGGCCGCTGCTGATCGCGGTCACGATCCTGACCAGTCACGATGCCGGCGCATTGCACGAAGTCGGCATGGCGCTCCAGCCGGCTGACGCGGTTCAGCGGCTGGCGGCACTGGCGCGGCGCAGCGGCCTGGACGGGGTGGTCTGCTCCGCGCAGGAGGCTGCCGCACTGCGGGCAAGCGAAGGCGCCGATTTCCGCCTGGTGACGCCCGGCATTCGTCCGGCCGGCAGCGCCGCGGACGATCAGCAGCGGGTGATGACGCCGAAGGCGGCGCTGCAGGCCGGCGCCGATTACCTGGTGGTGGGTCGGCCGATCACGGCAGCCGCAGATCCGCTGGCGGCGCTGGCAGCCCTCAACGCCGAGATCGGCGGCGCCTGAGCCGGCAGGTTCGCTGCAAGGCCTGCCAAGGTAGGCTGCATGTGCTCTTCTGGTGTGGCCGCTG
>JAJUFY010000390.1 GCA_029263635.1 Ectothiorhodospiraceae bacterium
CGTGGTGCCGGCGGCGACATGGCTGATCGCCAGCGCGGTGGCGGCACTGGCGATGCCGGGCATGCTGTGGTGTTCGGCCAGCCAGTAGCGGAAATAGCCCCAGCGCTCGGCATGGCGCGCCAGGTCCAGGGTGTTGCGGAACGACTGGGCGGCATCGCTGCCCTCGGTGACCGGGCAGAGGTCGAGCACGGAAAAGGTCAAGGTGGAGCTGGTCGGAAGGGTACGGTTCATTGTCTAGCCTTGATCTGTCGCAATAGCGCCATTGTACCGGCTCGGCCGCAGCCGGGCCGGAACACCGTGCGCAGATCGCGGCGGCCGGTCAGTGGGTCAGCTGCGGCGACCGGCGCAGCAGAACCCGCTGGCGGTTGTTGTCGATGTCGACGATCTCGATGCTGTGCAACCCGTCGGCGCCATCGTCGACATAGATCTCGCGAGGGTGGGCGATCCGGTGGTCGAGGTTCTCCAGGTTGATGTCCATGGTGTCCCGGTCCGGGTCGTAGGTGACGCCGAGCAGCATCGCCCAATCGCTTTCCGGCTGGGAGCCGATGGTGCTGCCGCTGATCTCCAGCCGTGCCTCGGTGGCACCCATGTCCCGCGTGATCCGGTCGAAGTAAGCCTGCCCCTGCTCCTTGTCGAGAGCCCTGATCGTCATGGCGCTCCTCCTGGATGGCCGGTTAGGAAGATCCCAGACCATGGGTGCCGGGGCAGGCCGGATCAACGGCCCGCCGCTTGTGTGAACGCAGGGCGGCCGCATCTAGTTTTGATGTCACCTGACGAGGAGACCGGGATGGCCAGCAAGGACCGCCAGACGCACGACCATAAGACGCACAGCCCCGAGCTGGAACCGTACGCGCCGCGGCTGCACCCGGATGTGCACGTGCCGGAGCAGCAGTTCGAGGGAAACCGCAAGAAAGCCGGCAGAGAGAAGCGGCCACGGCCCGGCTAGGGCCAGTGTCGTTCCGGCAGCAGGCCGGATGCCGCTCACCGATCGGCGGCGCGCCTCGCGCCCGGCCGAGTCCGGCGCGGCTGCCTGTCCGGAAAGCCGCTGATCCGGCGACGGACGCCTGCCGGGAACCGATAAATAACAAGCCCGCATAACGGAATAAGCATTTATTCATTTCTCCCCTGGTTAGAGCGCCTTACAGTGTCCCGACGTTTTCCGGCCCTGGCGCCGGTACTGCTGCGGACGGATCTACCACATGCAGAGCAAGGCGCTCGATACTTCCAACAGCCCCCTGACCCGGGAACAGGCCGAGCATCTGAACCGGCTGGTCACGGCCCTGGCGCCGGAGCAGCTGAGCTGGGTCAGCGGCTATCTGGCCGGCCTGCACAGCGCCATCGCCGGCAATGACGCGCTACCTGCACCCGGTCCTGCCGGCGAACGGCAGACGCTGACCATCCTGTACGGCTCCGAAACCGGCAATGCCGAGGCGGTCGCCCGCCAGGCCGGCGAGCAGGCGAAGGCCCGCGGCCTGCAGGTGCGGGTGCTGGACATGGCCGACTACAAGCTCCGCGAGCTGCGCGACGAGCGCCTGCTGCTGATCGTCACCGCCACCCACGGCGAGGGGACGCCGCCGGACACCGCCGCCGCTTTCCATGAGTTCCTGCACGGCCGCAAGGCGCCGCGGCTGGAGAGCACCCGCTTCGCCGTGCTTGCGCTCGGCGATTCCAGCTACGAATTCTTCTGTCAGACCGGCCGTGACTTCGATGCCCGACTGGAGGCACTGGGGGCCGAACGCCTGGTCGATCGGGTCGACTGCGACGTCGATTTCGAGGATGCCGCCGCCGCCTGGATCGCCCGCGCGCTCGATGCCGTCGCCGCCCATGCCGAGCCGGCGCCGTCCAATGTGGTGGCCTTCACCGGAGGCGTCGAGCGACAGGCGCCGAGCTATGACCGGCGCCACCCGTTCCAGGCCGAGGTGCTGGAGAGCCTGGTGCTGAACGGCCGCGGCTCCGAGAAGGAGACCCGGCACATCGAGCTGTCGCTGGAAGGCTCAGGCCTCGACTACGAGCCCGGCGACGTGCTCTGCCTGCTGCCGCAGAACCGCGAAGAGGTGGTTGCCGAGCTGATCGAG
>JAJUFY010000361.1 GCA_029263635.1 Ectothiorhodospiraceae bacterium
GGCATACACCGACCACACCGACAGCGGCACCGTGATGAAGGCGGCGATCGCCACCGCCCGGGCGAGGTAGATCGCCGCCAGCAGCCAGGGCTTGCGGTAGCGGCTGCCGGCCAGCCCGGCCAGGTAGGTGCCGAAGATGTTGAACAGGCCGATCAGCGCCAGGGCGTTGGTGCCCACCGTCATCGGCATGCCGCGGTCGGCCAGGAAGGCCGGCAGGTGGATGGCGATGAACAGGACATGAAAGCCGCAGACGAAGAAGCCGAGGCACAGCAGCCAGAAGCCCCGGTGCCCGGCCGCTTCCCGCAGCGCCTGCATGACGCCGACATCGGCCTCGCCGCTCTGGGCCACCGGCCGTTCCACCACCGAGGCCGACAGCGGCACCATGAGCGCGGTCAGCAGTGCCAGGGCAAGCAGCGCCGACGACCAGCCGAATCCTTCCATCAGGCCCAGCGACACCGGCAGCATCGCGAACTGGCCGAACGAGCCTACCGCCGCGGCGATGCCGAGCGCCACGCTGCGTTTTTCCGGCGGCACCGCCCGGCCGACCACGCCCAGCACCACCGTGAACGTCGTGCCGCTCAGCCCCAGCCCGATCAGCACGCCGGCGCTCAGCACCAGCCCGCCCGGCGTGGCCGCCTCCGCCATCAGGAACAGGCCCAGGGCGTACAGCAGGGTGCCGCCGGCCATCGCCTTGCCGGCGCCGTAACGGTCGGCCAGCATGCCGGTGAAGGGCTGGGCGGCGCCCCACAGCAGGTTCTGCACGGCCATGGCGAAGGCGAAGACCTCCCGGCCCCAGCCGTTGGCGGCGCTCATGGGGGGCAGGAACAGGCCGAAGCTGTGGCGGATGCCCATGGTGATGGTCAGCATCACGGCCGCGGCCGACAGGATGTAGGCAGGGTGGCGCAGGAAGGCGATGTTCAAGGCGAGTTCTCGGTACAGCGGGACAAAGCGGCAATGATCGTACCGTCGCCGGCGAATGCGCAAGCGACGGCTGCACGCAACGCCCCCCGGCGTCAGCTGGACGGCGGCATGGTCTCGATCAGCGACGGCCGCTGCTGCAACTGCTCGCGCCAGGCCGCCAGCCGGGGGCAGGACTCGGTCCAGGCGAGGTCCGGGAAGCGCAGCTGCAGGTAGTCCAGCGCCACCGCCGTGACGATCGCGCTCAGGTTCAGCACCGGCCCGGCCTCGGTGGGCGAGCTGCGCTCCAGGTACTCCAGCGCGTTGACGATGGCCCGCCGGCGCCGCTCGCCCATGGGGCTGGCGTCGAACTGGTCGCCGGCGAAGCGGCGGCCGAGGACGGTATGCACCGCTGCGTCGATGATGCCGAATGCCTGCCCGGCCCGGGACAGGATGGCGCTGCGGCGCGCGGCGGGAATGAGCGCCGGGTCCGGCACGGTCTCCTCAAGATAGTGGACGATCAGCAGCGATTCGGTGAGCACCGAGCGGTCGTCGGTGAGCAGCGCGGGCACCCGCATCAGCGGGCTGACCCGCATCAGCTCGGGATCGTCGGCCCAGGGGTCGACCACATGCATGCGCACGCGATCGGCCAGGCCCTTTTCCAGGACTGCGACCCTCACTACCCGTGCGTAGGGGGATGTCAGGCTGTAGTACAGGTGCATGGTCGGTTCTCCGGGTAACTTGAAAGCTACGCAGTATCTGCCAGATGGGGATAAAGTGCCCGTGATTCTCTACCGGCATTGCCCGCGCGCCCGTTAGCGGCCATGCTCGATAGAGCAATCCATCCCCCTGCAACGAAATGGAAACTGTCATGACTGCAATTCGCCTGGATATTGTCTCCGATGTCGTCTGCCCCTGGTGCGTGATCGGCTACAAGCGGCTGGAGCTGGCCATGCAGGAGCTGGCGGGCGAACTGCAGTTCGAGATCGACTGGCAGCCGTTCGAGCTGAACCCGGACCTGCCGCCGGAAGGCGAGAACGCCACCGAGCATCTCATGCGCAAATACGGCATCAGCCGCGAGCAGGCCGAGGAAAACCGCGGCCGGATCGCCGCCATCGGCCGCGAGCTCGGCTTCGAGTTCCGGGCCGGCGACGACCGCCGCATATACAACACCTTCGATGCCCATCGCGTCCTGCACTGGGCGCGGGAACAGGGGCGGCAGACCGAGCTCAGCCTGGCGCTGTTCCATGCCTATTTCACCGAAGGCCGCAATCCTTCCGATCCGGCCGTGCTGCGGGAGGCAGCGGAAGCGCAGGGCCTGGACGGCGCCGAAGTGGAGGCGATCGTGGCCAGCGACCGCTATGCGCAGGAGGTGCGGGAGGCCGAGCAGCGCTACGTCGCGGCCGGCCTCCGCGGCGGGCCGGCCGAGGGGATCAACCGCCCCTACCAGATCTACGGCGGGCCGGAGCCGGCCCC
>JAJUFY010000399.1 GCA_029263635.1 Ectothiorhodospiraceae bacterium
AGTTCGGTATCGACCCCGAGAAGCGCAATCCGCTGGATTGCTGATGCCGCGAGCGAACAGGAGAACCTATTGTGAGTGAAACCATTCGCGTACCCGACATCGGCAGCGGTGAGGGTGAAGTAATCGAGTTGTTCGTCAAGGTCGGCGACCGTATCGAAGCCGACCAGAGCATCCTGACGCTCGAGTCCGACAAGGCCAGCATGGAAATACCCGCGCCCAAGGCCGGCGTGGTCAAGAGCCTGAAGGTCAAGATGGGCGACAAGCTGAAGGAAGGCGACGAGCTGCTGGAGCTGGAAGTCGAAGGTGGTGAAGAAGCTGCAGCTCCGGCGGACGAAGCCGCCGAGCCTGCCGGCGCCGCCAGCGGCGGCCCTGCCGACGAGACCGAAGCCTCGACGCCGGCGGGTGACGAAAATCCTTCGGCCTCGGCCGGTGAAGGCGAATCCCAGGAAATCAAGGTGCCGGACATCGGCTCCTCGGGCAAAGCCAGCGTGATCGAGGTATCGGTCAAGCCTGGCGACAGCATCGAGGCCGAGCAGGCGCTGATCACGCTCGAGTCCGACAAGGCCAGCATGGAGATTCCTTCTCCCGCTGCAGGCGTCGTCGAGAGCATTTCGGTCAAGGTGGGCGACGAAGTTGGGACCGGTGATCTGATCCTGATCCTCAAGGGCGCGGCGCCCAGCAAGCCTGCGAGCGTAGCGAGCGCAGCCAGCGCACCGGCGGAAAAGCCCAAGGCGCAGCAATCGGAAGCATCCGAAGAGCCAGCAGCCGAGCCGGCCGGCGAATCCGTGGAAGAGGTCCGTATCCCGGACATCGGCTCCAGCGGCGCCGCCAACGTCATCGAAGTCATGGTGAAGGCCGGCGACAGCGTCGAGGCGGACCAGTCGCTGATCACGCTCGAATCGGACAAGGCCAGCATGGAGATTCCGGCGCCCAAGGCCGGCGTGGTGGAATCCCTGTCGATCAAGGTCGGTGACGAAGCCAAGACCGGCGATCTGATCCTGACGCTGAAGGTGAAGGGCGCCGCCCCGGCGAAGAAGCCCGAGGCCAAGCGCGAGGAAGCCGCACCGCAACGGCAGGCCGTGGCACCGAACAAGCAGGGCGTGCCGGAAGCCAAGGCGGCGGCGACGCCTGCGCCGGCGGTGAGCGGCCCCAGCAAGGCTGGCAGCAAGGTCCACGCGGGCCCGGCGGTGCGCATGACGGCACGCGAGTTCGGCGTCGATCTCGCGGACGTTTCAGGCACCGGCCCGAAGGGGCGGATTCTCAAGGAAGACGTCCAGGCGTACGTCAAGAGCATGATGGGCAAGGCCAAGCAGGCGCCGGCAGAAGGCGCTGCGGGCGGCGCGGGCATCCCGCCGATTCCGACCGTCGACTTCAGCCGCTTCGGTGAAGTCGAGGAAGTGGCGATGACCCGCCTGATGCAGGTCGGCGCCGCCAACCTGCACCGCAGCTGGCTCAACGTGCCGCACGTGACCCAGTTCGAATCGGCTGACATCACCGAGCTGGAAGCCTTCCGCGTTTCGCAGAAGGCCGCCGCGGAAAAGGCCGGGGTGAAGCTGACCGTGCTGCCGTTGCTGCTCAAGGCCTGCGCACATCTGCTCAAGGAACTGCCGGACTTCAACAGTTCGCTGGCGCCGAGCGGCAAGGCGCTGATCCGCAAGAAATACGTGCACCTCGGCTTCGCCGTGGACACGCCGGACGGCCTGATGGTGCCGGTCATCCGCAACGTCGACCAGAAGAGCCTGCTGCAGCTTGCAGCCGAGGCGGCGGATCTCGCCGACAAGGCGCGCAACAAGAAGCTGTCTGCCGATGCCATGCAGGGCGCCTGCTTCACCATTTCCAGCCTCGGTCATATTGGCGGCACCGGCTTCTCGCCGATCGTCAATGCACCGGAAGTGGCGATCCTGGGTGTCAGCAAGGCGACCATGCAGCCGGTATGGGACGGCAAGGCCTTCCAGCCCAAGCTGATGCTGCCGCTGTCGCTGTCCTACGATC
>JAJUFY010000143.1 GCA_029263635.1 Ectothiorhodospiraceae bacterium
CCTCGGCGGCGGCTTCGGCCATTTCTACGTGTATGCGCCGGAGAAGTACGAGTACCCGATCAACCGCTACACCATGGAGACCAAGCGCCAGCTCGACGTGCTCGACCGCCGGCTGGCCGAGGTGCCGTACGTGGCGGGCAACGAGTACACCATCGCCGACATGGCGATCTGGCCCTGGTACGGCGCGCTGGTGCGCAACGAAGTGTACGGCGCGGCGGAATTCCTGGAGGCGCACACCTACAGGCACGTCAATCGCTGGGCGGAGGAAATCGCGGCGCGGCCGGCGGTGCAGCGCGGGCGCATGGTCAACCGGACCTGGGGCGATCCTGCCGGGCAGCTCCACGAGCGGCACGACGCCAGCGATTTCGAAACCAGGACCCAGGACAAGCTGGAGGCGGCGCAGGGCAAGTAGCTCGTCCGCGGCCAAAGGGCGGTTGTCGCCGCCATAGGCCGCGGCGGCAACCGTTCCCATGTCCTCCTCCGGACGGACATTCGCCGCCATCAGGGCGGCGGGAGGCTTGCATGGCGGTATTACGTGGAATCCTGGCCGTTGCCACGGCCGCCTGCGTGCTTAGCGGTTGCGCGGTTCCCCTGAATGACTGGGGGAGCGGGCGTGACGGGATGGATGACCGCTACCAGTTCCAGGCCGAGTGTCGCCTGCCCGGCGACGGACCGTGGGACCCACGGGCCGAGAACCAGTGCGCGGGGCGGAACTAGAGAGCGGACGTGTTTTCCGCATGTGAGCCGGCGAGGCGGCTGGCGATGCTGGCCGCCGTGCGGAATTCCGCGCGGCGCGGGAGCTTGGCGCGTTCTGATACTGCCCCAACTCATGCCGCATGCATGTCCAGACTGTCCGGCTGTTGTTCAGCCTTGCCGCGCTGTCGATCAGTATCACGGTTGCCGCAGAGGAAGCGCTGCCGCCGGTTGCCTGGCAGGGCGTTACCGAGATCGCGACCGGTCCCGGGACGAAGGGGCCGTGGCGGCAGAACGAATCAAGGTACGCCTATGTCGATGACCCGGCGGTTGCCATCGACGAGCAGGGCAGGGTGGCGGTTGCCTGGGCCGATCAGGCGCGCAAGGATGTCTTTTTCCAGCGTCTTCCGGCCGCTGGCGGGCAGCCGGTCGGCGAGCCGATAAACCTCTCCCGCAGCCCGGACACCTTCTCCTGGCTGCCCCGCATTGCCCTGGCTCCGGATGCGCCGAAGGCCGTGTACGTGCTCTGGCAGGAGATCATCTTCTCCGGCGGCTCGCATGGCGGCGACATCCTGTTCGCGCGCTCCGAGGATGGCGGCGCATCGTTCTCGGCGCCGATCAACCTCTCCAGCTCCATCGGCGGCGACGGCAAGGGACGCATCACCAGGGAGCTCTGGCACAACGGCAGCCTGGACCTGCTCGCCGGCGCCGATGGGGCGCTGTATGCGGCTTGGACAGAGTACGACGGGCCGCTGTGGTTCAGCCGCTCCAGCGATGGCGGCAAGAGCTTTTCGCCGCCGCGGCGGCTTGCCGGCGCGGCCGACGGCAAACCTGCGCGGGCTCCCGCGCTGGCCCTGGGGCCGGACGGGGTCGTGTACCTGGCCTGGACCAGCGGCGCGGCTGAAGGCGGTGACATCCAGATAGCGGTGTCCACCGACGGCGGAGCCAGCTTCTCGACACCGCGGGTCGTTGTCGCCACCGCCGGCTATTCCGATGCGCCCAGGCTTGCCGTCGATGCCGGCGGCACGGTGCATCTGGTCTACGCCGACAGCGTCGGCGGTCCCTTCGAGCCGTTTCGCATCCACTACACCCGGTCCGTCGATCGCGGACACAGCTTCAAGGCGCCCCGGGTCATCTCGGAACCGGCACCGGAAGGCACCGAGAGCGCCGCTTTCCCACAGCTGGGGCTCGATACCTCGGGTAACCTCTACGTGGCCTGGGAGCCGTATCCGGACCACCTGCGGCGGCCGCACGGCCTGGCGTTCGCGGTCTCCCGCAACAGCGGGCAGAGCTTTACCGAGCCGATGCTGGTGCCGGGCAGCCGCGACCCGGACGGCGGCAGCAACGGCGGCCTGCAGGGCCTGCTGATGCAGAAGCTGGCCGTGAACAGCGCCGGCCATCTGGTGATCGCCAACAGCAGCTTCAGGGATGGCGAGCAAAGCCGGGTCTGGCTGATTCGCGGCGAGCTGCAGCAGGTGACGTCGGCTGGCCGGCAGTAGATGCGCCAGGGCGCATCCCTGACAAGGGCGGCTTCTCCACCAGCCGCCTCAGCGGGCGGCGGGTGGCAGGAAACGGTACAGCCAGGTCTCGGTGAGGGGCCGGCCGTCCAGGCGCAGGTAGGCGCGCAGCTCGACCAGCTCGTTGTCCGGCAGGTCGATGTCGAACACGCCGCGCCAGTTCTCGGTGCCGACCACCTTGAGGGCGTACGGATTGACGATCTCGCCGCGCGAGGCCGTCACCACCATCTCGACGTCGTAGCGCTGCGCCAGAGCCGCGAGCGGGCCGCCGGTGAAATCGATGGCGAACTTGTACAGGCTCGGCGCGCGCGAGTGGGGCTGGCCGGGCACGCCGCCGCGGCCGATGCGGGTGGCCACCACGCGGCCCACAGCGGCCGACGGGTACGGCTCGCCCGCCAGCCAGTGCAGGCGGTAGTCGAAACGCAGGCGCTCGCCACCAGCCACCGGCCGGGCCGGCACCCAGTAGGCGACGATGTTGTCGTGGATCTCGTCGTCGGTGGGAATCTCCACCAGCTGCACGGCTCCCTCGCCCCAGTCGCCCAGCGGCTCCACCCACAGGCTCGGCCGCTTTTCGTAGAAGGCGCTGTCGTCCTGGTAGTGGTCGAAGGCGCGGTCGCGCTGCAGCAGCCCGAAGCCGCGCGGGCTGTGATCGACGAAGCTGCTGGTCTCCACCCGCCGCGGATTGATCAGCGGCCGCCAGATCCGTTCGCCGCTGCCGGTCCAGAGTGCCAGGCCGTCGCTGTCGTGCACTTCCGGCCGCCAGTCGATGGCGTCGTAGCGGTTGTTCTCGCCGTACCAGAACATGCTGGTCAGCGGCGCGACGCCCAGGCGCTCGATGGCCGTCCGCGGGAACAGCTCGGCGCGCACCGCCATGACCTGGCCGTTGCCCTGCCGGCAGTCGAAACGGTAGGCGCCGGTGAGGCTGGGCCCTTCCAGCAGGGCGTGGATGCGCAGCGTATCGCTGCCGGAGGCCGGCCGCTCCAGCCAGAAAGCGGTGAACAGGGGGAATTCCTCCTGCCGGCCAGGCAGCGCCGTGTCGATGGCGATGCCGCGTGCCGACAGGCCGTACTGGTTCTGCGCGCCGGCGGTGCGGAAGTAGCTGGCGCCCTGGAAGGCCAGCCAGTCGGTCTTGCCATCCGGATTCATCACCCGGAAGCCGGCGAAGCCCAGATTGGCCGGCAGCTCCCGCTGCAGGCCGGTGCGGCCGTAATCGAAGGCCTCGGGTGAATAGGCGAGTTCGCGCTCCTGGCCGTCCTCCACCACGAAGATGCGCACGGGCTGCCTGACGCCGCTATGCAGATGGAAGAACTGCACCTTGAACGGCGAGTCGGTGCCGGCCCACAGCGCTTTCTCAGGCCGGAAGCGGATCTGCTGGATGAGGTCGTAGTCGATCCGGTCCAGGGCTGCCGCCTGCACGGTCGGAGGCGGCTGGTAGGGGCTCTCGGCCAGCGCCCGCGCCATGGCGCTCAGACGCTCGAAGCTGAAGCCGGTACCGAAGTCGGGGGTGGCAGCGAGGAGCTGGCGGATCGGCTGGCCGAGCTGCAGCAGCGGTAGACCGGCCAGGGAGGCGAGCAGGCGGCGACGCGTGACCATGTTGTGGTTCCTTCTACATGCATGGGTCAGGCGGAGTCAGAATATTGTCGTGGCAGCGACGGCGGGCTTAAAGGGTGGGGGCGCTCGCCGACGCCTCAGAAGATCCCTGCCCATTGAGCGGGAACGGGCAGGGCGGCGGGAGGGCGCGACGGAACTGCTCCGTCGTCCGTGCGACCAGTGTCGTGCCTTACTCGATGCGGGCGTAGTAGCCGTGCTGCTGATGGAACGGGCTGTCCTTGGCGATGACCTCGCCCAGTACGGCGGCCGCTGGATCCTGCAGGTTGAGCACGGCGTGGTCGGCACCGACGCTCTGCAGCCGTACCGGAGTACGGGTGAGGACAGAGAGCGCCTGGATCAGATGGCGTACTTTGCCCTCGGAGAGCAGACGGTTATGAATATAGGCGTCGAGCGTGGGGCCGCTGCATTCCGCCGGCTCGATCCATTCGCCGACCGTGGGTTCTTGGTCTTGCATCTGAACGCTCCATTATCGTAAGTGGTTGATCCGGGCAGGACGATTGTAAAGGCAGGAGCGGTGCAACAGGGAGAGCGGAAAGCGCCGCGATCTTGAAAGCTCACGGGGGCCAAGCCCGTCAGCGCCGCAGGCGCCGCCAAGTGCCCGGCGAGTATCCGGTCCAGCGCTTGAACGCCCGTTGAAACGCACTCTGTTCCGAATAGCCCAACACGAACGCCACCTCCGCCAGACTGACGTGCGGAGCGCGGATCAGCTCCTCGGCGAGCTGGCGGCGTGTCTCGTCGAGCACGGTCTGAAAGGTCGTGCCATGCCTGGCAAGCAGGCGCTGCAGTGTCCGCGGCGAGCAGCCAAGCTCCGGCGCAACGGCGGCGAGCGTGTACCGGCCGCTTTCAACCGCCCGGCGCGTGGCAGTGGCGACGGCGACCAGTTCCGGCGCGTGCTCGCGCAACTCCTGTAACTGCCGTTCGGCCTGGGCATCGAGCAGTTGCCGAAGCTGCGCGTCGGCCTGGGCCAGGGGCAAATCCAGAAAGGCGGCCGGGAAAACCACCGCGGTGTGCGTGCTTTCGAAGCGCACGGGTGCATCGAACACCTCGCGGTAGACGTCGTCATCGCCGCTGTACGGGTGCTGAAAGTGGACCTCGTGCGGCGATACCTGCTCGCCGAGAATCCAGCGTGCATACGTCACCCAGGCGGCCAGGGCGGTTTCCGCCAGCTCGGGCGGCGGGTAGGGCTTGAGCGGCGAGCGCCAGCGCAGCTCGGCCAGCTCGCCATGATGCACGAGCTGCGACTGGCTGAGCTCGCCGACCAGCCGTTCAAACCGCACCAGGCGGTCGATCGCCTCGCCCAGGGTGTCGCAGCTCATGGTCACGTAGCCGAGCAGGCCGTAGTGACGCGGCTTGATGGCCTGGCCCACGCGCAGGGGCAGCCGGCGGTCGCCGGTGACCGCAATGGCCTGGCGGAACAGCTCCACCCACTGCAGTACGGGCAGATTGCCGCGGCTGTCGTCGCTGTCCAGGCGTTCGGCCAGCCGCTGCCCGAAAACCTCGGCCAGCGAGTGCCGCTCACGGAGATAGTCCAGCAGCGAGCGCACATAGGCCAGTGAAACGCGCCCGCCGTCGGTTTGCAGATCCATGCTCACAACTATCGGCGCTTGGCGCGTTTTGTCAATTTTCCCTCGCGCGCTGTCAAGACCGTGCTGGTAGCACGTGAATAATCAAAACGATAAGCAGAGAAGACGAACGGAGGAGAGCACTGCCGTGGAGATGGTCAGCGCGCTCATCGGCCCCTTGGGCTTCGAATCGTTGGTGTTAATGATGCTGGCGCCCGTGTTCCTCGCCTGCATCGCCTGGGAGGCACTGTACTGGCACGGCCGGCGGCCCGTTTACAGCTGGCGCGACACGCTCGGCAACGCAGCCCTCGCCTTGAGCCATCAAATCGTCGATGCAGCTGCCTGGATGGGGCTGATCGGGCTGTTCTGGCTGGCTTATGAGTTCCGCCTGTTCGACATCCCGACCACGGCCTGGTCGGTGGCACTGCTGTTTCTGCTGCAGGACTTCTGCTACTACTGGTTCCATCGAGCGAGCCACCGGATTCGCTGGCTGTGGGCATCCCATGTGGTCCATCACTCGTCGCAGCGGCTGAACCTGTCGACCGCGTTCCGCCAGAGCCTGATGTACCCGGTTTCGGGCATGTGGGTCTTCTGGCTGCCGCTGGTGCTATTGGGCTTCAGGCCCGAAC
>JAJUFY010000016.1 GCA_029263635.1 Ectothiorhodospiraceae bacterium
GACCTGCAGCGGCTGATCGACAGCTGCGCGGCTTACCCCCGCGCCTTTCCAAACCAGACAGCCGGCCAGCGGCTCCTCGCCGGCCCGGCACAGACGCTGACAAGGGAATGGAGCCAACCATGATCCAGGTCGACCACCTGACGCGCCGCTATGGCGAATTCACGGCCGTCGACGATGTGAGCTTCCACATCCGTCGCGGCGAGATCGTGGGTCTGCTCGGCCACAACGGTGCCGGCAAGACCACCATCATGAAAATGCTGACCGGCTACCTCGAGCCCACCGCCGGCAGCATCCGCATCGACGGGCTCGAGATCGGCCGCGACACCCGCGCCATCCAGGCACGGATCGGCTACCTGCCGGAGAACTGCCCGGTCTGGCCGGAAATGACGGTGATCGACTACCTCGACTACCAGGCCAGCCTGCACGGCGTGCCGGCGGACAAGCGCAACGCCGCCGTGGCCCGGGCGATCCGCCGCACCGCGCTCAAGGACAAGGCGACGGCAGCGATCCAGACCCTTTCCCGCGGCTACCGGCAGCGGGTGGGCGTGGCGCAGGCGCTGTTGCACGAGCCGGACATCGTCATCCTCGACGAGCCGACCAACGGCCTCGATCCGACCCAGATCCAGCAGATGCGCGGCCTGATCCGCGAGCTTGCCCAGAGCGCCACGGTGATCGTCTCCACCCACATCCTGCAGGAGGTGCAGGCGGTCTGCGAGCGGGTGCTGATCATGCGCGCCGGCAAGCTGGTGGTGGATGCCCGCATCGACGAGCTGCAGCGCGGCCAGCGGCTGCTGGTGAGCGTCGACGGCGACGCCCGGGCGGTGCTGGCCGAGGTCGCCGGCGTCGCGGCGGTGGAGGAACAGGCCGCCACCTCCGGGCGGCGCCAGTACGCGCTGGAAGCCGACGCCGAGGCGGCGCCGGCGGTGGCCGCAGCGCTGCATGCGGCCGGATTCAGGCTGTTCGCGCTGCAGCCCGAACGGCGCGACCTGGAGACCGTATTCGCCGAGGTGAACGCCGCCGGCACGGCTCCCGATACCGGCGCAGCGGCGCCCGCCCAGGCTAGCGAGACGCAGCTGGAGGTGGCCCATGGCTGAGATGCTTCGCATCGCCCGCAAGGAATTCCGCAGCTTCTTCGCCTCCCCCGCCGCGCTGCTGTTCCTCGGCGCCTTCCTGGCGGTGACGCTGTTCATCGTGTTCTGGCTGGAGGCTTTCTTCGCCCGCAACATCGCCGACGTCCGGCCGCTGTTCCAGTGGATGCCGGTGCTGCTGATCTTCCTGGTCGCGGCGCTGACCATGCGCGCCTGGTCGGAGGAACGCCGGGCCGGCACGCTGGAGATCCTCCTGACCAGCCCGCTGCGGCCGCTGATCCTGGTGCTGGGCAAGTTCGTCGCGGCGCTGGCGCTGGTGGCGCTCGCCCTCCTGCTCACCCTGCCGCTGCCGCTCACGGTGGCGCTGATCGGCCCGCTGGACTGGGGCCCGGTGATCGGCGGCTACGTGGCGACCCTGTTCCTGGCCGCCGCCTACGTCGCCATCGGCCTCTATACCAGCGGCCGTACCGACAACCCGATCGTGGCGCTGATCCTCACGGCGGTGGTGTGCGGGGTGTTCTACCTGCTCGGCACGCCGAGCCTGACCAACCTGTTCGGCCATGAGGTCGGCCGGCTGCTCGCCCTGCTCGGCACCGGCTCGCGCTTCGAGTCGATCACCCGCGGCGTGCTCGATCTGCGCGACCTGTACTACTACGTCTCCATCGTCGGCGTGTTCCTCACCCTCAACCTGCTCAGCCTGGAGCGGCTGCGCTGGGCCGGCAACCCCAGCAGCCCGCGGCACCGGCAGTGGGGCTGGCTGGCCGGGCTGGCGGTGGCCAACTTCATCGCCGCCAACCTGTGGCTGTCGCCCATCACCTGGGCCCGCGCCGACATCACCGAGGGCAATATCTACTCGCTGTCGGAGGCGACCGAGCAGTACCTGGATCAGCTGCAGGAGCCGCTGCTGATCCGCGGCTACTTCTCCGACAAGACCCATCCGCTGCTGGCGCCGCTGGTGCCGCGCCTCAAGGACCTGCTCGACGAGTACGCCATCGCCGCCGGCGGCCGGGCGCGGGTGGAGTTCGTGGATCCGCACCGCGACCGCGCGGCCGAGGAAGAGGCCGCCAGCAAGTACGGCATCCGGCCGCTGCCGTTCCAGGTGGCGAGCAAGTACCAGGCCGGGGTGGTCAGCTCCTACTTCGACATCGTGGTGGCCTACGGCGACCAGCACGAGACGCTCGGCTTCCGCGACCTGATCGAGGTAAAGGTGCGCGGCGAGGGTGATCTGGATGTGGGGCTGAAGAATCCCGAGTACGCCATCACCCGCGCCATCCGCAAGGTGCTCAACGCCTACCAGGCGGGCGGCAGCCCGTTCGAGACCTTGCAGGCTCCGGTTGCCTTTCACGGCTATATCTCGCCGGCGGAGCGCCTGCCCGACGAGCTCAAGACACTGCGCGGCGAGCTGCAGGCGGTGCTGGAGGAGCTGCAGCAGCAGGCCGACGGCAAGCTGACCGTGCACTTCGCCGACCCGGACGCCGACGGCGGCGCGCTCGCCCGCGAGCTCGAGCAGAACTACGGCTTCGGGCCGCAGATCGCCAGCCTGCTCGACCCGCAGCCGTTCTGGTTCTACATGGTGCTGGAGAGCGACGGCGGGGCGGTGCAGGTGCCGCTGCCGCAGAGCCTGAATCGCGACGGTCTGGAACGCTCGCTGCAGGCCGCACTGCAGCGGCTGGCGCCGGGCTTCCTGAAGACCGTGGCGGTGGTGAAGCCGATGGGCTTCGGCCCGGCCGCCAAGCGCTACGACCAGCTCAGCGACATGCTGGGTGAGAGCGTGCGCATCCGGGAGACCGATCTCGCCGACGGCCGGGTGCCGGCCGATGCCGACCTGCTGCTGGTGCTGGCGCCGGACGGGCTGGACGACAAGCAGCGCTTCGCCATCGACCAGTTCCTGATGCGCGGCGGCAGCGTGGTGCTCGCCACCTCGCCGTTCGACGTGCAGACCGGCGGCAGCGAGCTGACCGCCAGCAAGCACCGCTCCGGCCTGGAAGAGTGGCTGCAGCACCATGGCATCAGCATCGCCGAGCAGATGGTGCTCGACCCCCACAATGCCGCCCTGCCGGTGCCGGTGCAGCGTTACATCGGCTCGCTGCCGGTGCAGGAAATCCACATGCTGCCCTACCCGCATTTCCCGGACCTGCGCGGCGCCGGCCTCAATGCCGACAGCCCGATCACCGCCGGGCTGCAGCAGCTCACCCTCAACTGGGCCTCGCCGATCTCGGTGGATGCCGAGAAGAACGGCGACCGGCAGGTGACGGAGCTGCTGAAGAGCTCACCGCGCAGCTGGGTCTCGGACAGCCTGAACATCGTGCCCGACTACCGCCGGCATCCGGATACCGGCTTCCCGGTCGGCAGCGAGCGCGGCGCGCAGCTGCTGGCGGTGGCGCTGGAAGGCCGCTTCGAGTCCTTCTACAAGGACAAGGACTCGCCGCTCGCCGCTGCCGAGACGGACGCCGGCGAGAACGCCGAGGAGCAGACCACCGTCACCGGCGTGATCAGCCGCTCGCCGGAGTCGGCGCGGCTGGTGGTCATCGCCAGCAATACCTTCGCCAGCGATGCGGTAATCGGCCTCGCCTCCGAAGGCATGGGCACGTTCTACACCAAGCCGGTGGAATTCCTGCAGAACGCCGTCGACTGGTCGCTGGAGGACCGCGGCCTGCTGGCGCTGCGCGGCCGCGCCCAGTTCGCGCGCACGCTCGCGCCGCTGTCGGCCGGCGATCAGATGGCCTGGGAATACCTCAACTACGCGCTGGCCCTGGCCGGCCTGGCCGCCGTGTGGGGCTGGCGGCGCTATGTGCGCCGAGCCGACCGGGCACGCTACCAGCAGATTCTGGCGGAGGTGTAGTAGACATGCAGAAGACCATCCGAGTGCTCGCCCTCCTGCTCGGGGCCCAGCTGCTGCTGGCGCTGGGCCTGAGCGCTACCGCCCCCGACCTTTCCGCCCGGCCGGCCGACGCCCCGCTGCTCGGGCTCGACGCTGCCGCCGTCGACCGCCTCACGCTCAGCGGCCCGGACGGCGAGGAGGTCACGCTCAGCAAAACCGGCGACGGCTGGCAGCTGTCCGACCCCGACGGCTTCCCGGCCAGCGGTGCCAAGGTCGACGGCCTGCTGCGACAGCTGACCGAGCTGAAGCACGGGCCTGCGGTCGCCACCAGCAGCGGCGCCCAGCAGCGCTTCAAGGTGGCGGCGGACAGCTTCGAACGGCGGATCGTGCTCGCCCGGGGCGAGCAGACGCTGGCCACGCTCTACCTCGGCACCTCGCCGGCCATGCGCCAGAGCCACGCCCGCCGCGACGGCGACGACCGGATCTACGCGGTCGCGCTTGCCACCTACGATGTACCGGTGGCGGCCGAGGACTGGCTGGACAAGACCGTGCTGCGGTTCGCGGCGAGCGAAATCACCGCCATCCGGCTGCCGGAGCTGACCCTGCAGCGCGTGTCGCAGGCGCCGGCCGACGAGGACGGGGACGCAGCGACGACGCCGGCCTGGCAGGCCGAGCCCGAGCTAGCGCTCGATCCGGAAGCGGTGGACGCCCTCACCGACAAGCTCGCCAACCTGCGCATCGGCTCGGTGCTGGGCCGGGAAGCCAAGCCGGAGTACGGGCTCGACAAGCCGCGGCTCACGCTGACCGTGGAGCGAAAGGATGCCGAGGCGCTGGAATACCGCCTCGCCAAGCTGGAGGACGACGACGCCTACGTCCTGAAGGTATCCAGCCGCCCCGAGTACTTCCGGCTGCCCGGCTATACCGGCGACGGCCTGGTGGAAGCCGCCTCGCAGGAGGCGCTGCGGGCCAAGCCGGAGGCCGCTGCCAGCAGCGAACAGGACGCTGAGCCGTCCGCCTAGGCCGGGATCTCGGCCGCGGGCCCGGCGGCGAATGCCTGCGGGCCCGCTGTCCGGCCGATCGTCGCAGGCCGGCTCAGGCAGCCGCTTCCGCAGCGATTCGTCCCGTCCTGCCTCCCCGGCCCCTCGGAATTGCCGCGCGGCGCGACCAGGACAACCATCTCCGACATCCCGCCTGTTCCGACCGCCCGCGATCGGACCGGCAATCCTCTCCCGAAGAAGCCTCCCCTCAAGCGGTCGTACCCGCCTGTCCGCTTTGACCGAGCCGGATCGGCGGCGATGCGCACCGTGAGACTTCCGGCCGCTACGGCGGATGATTGCTCAGGACCGGCGCCTCAAGCGCCACACGCCTGGAGCTTGCTTCAGCCGCGGTGGGCGTCGTCCCTGAACCTGCCGCCGGGGCACGACGCGGTCATCGGCCTGGTTGACATGATAATGAGAATCGTTCTCAATAAAGCCCTGTTCAACAGGAGGCCAACCATGAGCTACCAGATCGAGACCGGGCTGCACGGCATGAACCCCTATCTGAAAATGCGCGACGCCCACTCGGGGGCTGTCCGTCTCATGTGGGAATATCCGAAGCAGGCGGTAACCGATGCCGATCCGGAGCTTGCGCGGTTACTCGCCGAGGAAGCGGTGCACCAGTTCTTCAGCCGTCTGTTCCTGCTGACGGTACAGCAGCGCCTGCAGGGGGGCAGCAGAGCAGGGGCTGCCAGACGGCGCTACATGGGTAGCGCCGAGCGGCCGGGACAGCCGCTCGGTCTCATTCAGGGACGGTGACCGCCCTGCGGGGCCGCAGGGCGGTCGGCTGGCAGGCTGCGGGCAAGAAGGCCCGGGAACAGTCTGCTAGAAGTCGAAGAACACCGTCTCCTCCGGCCCCTGGAGGTGTATGTCGAAGACGTAGCGGGGGCCGTCGCTGCCCTCCTCGCGGCGGGCGATCAGAGTCTTCCGACGGGCGGCCAGCTCGATCGCGTTGAGCACCGGATCCTCGGCGTTGGCCGCTTCCTCGTCCTCGAAATAGAGCCGGGTCTGCAGGTGGATATTGATGCCGCGGGCGAATACGCTGACGCTGATATGCGGCGCCATCAGTCGGCCGTCCGGCGCCGCCACCCGCCCCGGCTTGACCGTCTTGATCAGCCACTCGCCCTGATCGAACGTGGTGGCGGCACGGCCAAAGCAGTTGAACGGCTTCTCCGGGTCGTAGACCGGATCGTAGCGGCCTTCCGCGTCGGCCTGCCAGAACTCCAGGAAGGCGTCCCTCACCAGGTGCCCGGTGCCGTCAAGGATC
Organism: Ectothiorhodospiraceae bacterium; assembly: GCA_029263635.1. Taxonomy (GTDB): domain Bacteria; phylum Pseudomonadota; class Gammaproteobacteria; order Nitrococcales; family AK92; genus JAAYIK01. The sequence goes on from JAJUFY010000016.1 coordinate 6,214, forward strand.
CGGCCGGTAACCACGATGTGCTCGCCCGGCGCCCCGGGCTTGGCCAGCTCATGGCCGATTTCCAGATCGCGGGTGGGATTGCCGGCCGCGGCCAGCGCCAGACCGATGTGGACGTAGGGACCGGCAGTCTGAGACGGAGTCTCGGGCAACAGTTTGTTGGTCATGCTCGGTTCCTCCGAATCAACTCTCGAAATAGGTCTGCAGCTCGCCGCGCAGGGTGATATCGAAGCGGTAGGCGAGGCAGTCCATCGGCATGCTCATTGCCATATCGAGGCGTGCCGTCATGCTGTCCACCGCGTCCTGGCAGCCAACGCTGCGGACGATCGGGCACTGCGGAATCAGCGGATCGCCCTCGAAATACATCTGGGTGATCAGCCGGGTGGCAATGGCCGGGCCGGTGATGGAGACGTGGATGTGGGACGGCCGCCAGTCGTTCGGCCCGTTCGGCCAGGGATAGGGACCGGGACGGATGGTGCGGAAGCGGTACCAGCCCTGCGCGTCGGTAACGCAGCGCCCGACGCCGCCGAAGTTGGGATCCAGCGGTGCCAGGTAGTTGTCGTTCCGGTGCCGGTAGCGACCGCCGGCATTGGCCTGCCAGATCTCCACCAGAGCATTGGGCACCGGCTTGCTGTACTGGTCGCGTACCTGGCCGTAGACGATGATCCGCTCGCCGATGGGCAGCCCGGTGTGGCGGAAGTTCAGGATCAGGTCGTTATCGTAGGGTCCCAGCTGCAGCTGGGAGAAATCCGGCCCTGTGACCTCGGTCAGCGATTGCCGGATGCTGATCAGCGGCAGCCGTGGCGAACGGGCCACCGTGGTCTTGTAGGCCGGGAAATAGGCCGGCGGATGGCGATTACGATCGCGCGGGACGTAGCGACGTATCTTCTTGGCGTCCATGACCAACTCCATTTCGGGTTGTAACAACTCGGCCAGTCTGGCCGACCCTGCCCGACAGGGCAATTGACTCTTCGCAACGCAGGTATAACTTATGGGTTATAAACGATTGGAGGCACGCAACTCTGCCGCCACCCCCCGCAGCAGTTCCCGGAAGAGCCCGGCCGCGGTCGCCGCCGCCTGCTCCGGGTTCCAGCAGAGCCCCACCGAACCGCCCGGCTCCTCCACCGGCAGCGGCAGCCTGGCCAGCGTGCCAGCGGCAATCTCGCGCGCAACGGCATCGGCCGGAGCGATCCAGATGGCGTCGCTGCCGACGACATAGCTGCGGCTGACTGCGGTCGACAGGGTTTCCACCCGCGCCTGCGGCAGCTCCACACCCCATTGCACGAAGAAGCTGTCGACATGCCTGCGGATCACCGTTTCCGGCAGCGGCAGAACCAGGGGGTAATCGGCCAGCCGCGCCAGATCGCTCAGCGCCGCCCCCAGCAGCGGATGCTCCGGCCGCACCACGAACAGCATGCGCTCGTCGTAGAGATGCTCGAAGGCCAGGCCCTGGATATCCGGCGCTTCCGCGACCCTGCCCACCACCAGATCGAGCTCCCCCAGCCGCAGCTGCGGCAGCAGGTAGGCGGCCGGCCCAGTCGCCACCCGCACCGCGATGTGTGGATGACGCTGGTGCATTTGCCGTATCGCTTCCGGCACCAGCGCGCTCTCGGCCGTCGACAGCACCCCGAGGCGCAGCGGCAGCGCCTGCTCGTGGCTGCCGTCGCTAAGCGCCGCCACGCCGCGCCGCAGAGCGGCCACGCCGGGACCGATATAGCGCAGGAACAGACGGCCTGCCTCGCTCAGCTCGACCCCGTCGGGCGTCCGGTCGAACAGCCGGGCGGCGAGGATCCGCTCCAGCTCCTGGATGGTCTTGGAAGCGGCGGGCTGGGAAACGGCCAGCACGGCGGCGGCCTTGACGAAGCTGCGCTGGCGGGCGACCTCCAGGAAGCAGTTCAGGTGCCGGAGCTTGATGCGCTTGTCGAGGTTCACCGCTGCAGCCTGCCCTGCTGACGGAAGGCTCGCGGCGAGAGTCCCACGTGCCGTTTGAAGAAGCGGGTGAAATAGGCCGGCTCGGAAAAGCCGAGGTGCTCGGAAACGCTGCGGATCGGCAGGATGGTGTAGATCAGGCTGCGCTTGGCCTCCAGCACCAGCCGCTCATGCAGTATCTGCAGCGCCGAACGCCCCGCCAGGGACCGGCAGACGGCGTTCAGATGACTGGTGCTGACGCCGATGCGCCGCGCGTAATACTCCAGGGAGCGGTGCTCGCGGAAATGACGCTCGATCAGGCGCGTGTATTGGCGCAGGTGCCGTTCCGCAGAATCCCTTGCCGCTGCCGCCGTCCGCGCCCGCGCCCGCACCTGGCGGCCGGCCCAGACTACCAGCGCGGTCATCAGGGAGCGCAGCAGCAGGTCGCGGCCGGCGGCAGTGCCGGCGTATTCCCGCACCAGCGTTTCCACCAGCATGTCGACATAGGCAGCGTCTGCCCCGAGCGGGTAGCCCCCGGCCGTCGACAGGGCAGCCCGGGCAGGCCCGGGCTGCTCCCGCAACTGCTGCACCAGCGGCGCCGCCAGGGTCAGCACATGGCCCTGGACGTCCTCGGAAAAGCGGAAACCGTGCACGCACATTTCCGGCAGCACCAGCAGCACCGGCGTCGACGGCCGCACTTGTTCTCCGTCCAGCAGCACCACTACTTGGCCTGTACGGACGTAAAGCAGGTGGGTCAAATCCCGGTGCCGATGCGGTCGGATCCGCCAATCGTGCAAGCGGCTGCGCTCGGCGATGGACTCGCAGTGGATCAGGTCCGGTGTCGGCCAGGCGCGCGTCTCGCCATAGAGCTTGAAGACCGGAACAGGCCCGCCGGCTTTTGTGACATGGGGCTGCATTTCGGCGAAAAGTCCAAGTTTTTACGGTTATCGTGCATTCAGCATACGTCATCTTTCCGCTAACAATACAAATGTTCGCAGTGCGAATTTGCGGCAGCCACCTCAACCACTGCCGCCGGAGGAGACCGAACGATGAAGACACAAGTCGCAATTATCGGAAGCGGCCCTGCAGGACTGCTGCTCGGACAGCTGCTGCATCGTCAGGGCATCGAGACGGTTCTGCTGGAGCGGCAGACGCAGGAGTACGTGCTGGGGCGCATCCGCGCCGGGGTGCTGGAACAGGTGACCGTGGATCTGTTGCACGAAGCCGGTGCGGCGGAACGCATGGACCGCGAGGGCATCCCGCACGAAGGCTTCGAGCTGGCCGTGGAAGGCCGCCGGGTGCGGATCGACATGGCGGGGCTGACCGGCGGCAAGAAGGTCATGGTCTACGGCCAGACCGAAGTGACCCGCGATCTGATGGCGGCTCGCGAGAAGTCCGGCGGCATCAGCATCTACCAGGCGGAGAATGTGCAGCTGCACGATCTCACCAGCGACCGCCCGTATGTCACCTTCGAGAAGGACGGCGAGCAGGTACGGCTGGACTGCGACTATATCGCCGGCTGCGACGGCTTCCACGGCGTCTCCCGGCAGAGCATCCCGGCTGACGTGCTGCAGACCTTCGAGCGGGTCTACCCGTTCGGCTGGCTGGGGCTGCTGTCCGACACGCCGCCGGTGTCGGAAGAGCTGATCTACACCAACCATGAGCGCGGCTTCGCTCTGTGCAGCATGCGCTCCCACACCCGCAGCCGCTACTACGTGCAGGTCCCGGCCACCGACAAGCTGGAAGACTGGCCGGAAGAGCGGTTCTGGGAAGAGCTCAAGCGCCGCGTGCCCGAGGATGTGGCCGCCAATCTGGTCACCGGCCCGGCCCTGGAAATGAGCATCGCCCCGCTGCGCAGCTTCGTTGCCGAGCCGATGCAGTACGGCCGGCTGTTCCTGGCCGGCGACGCCGCCCATATCGTGCCGCCCACCGGCGCCAAGGGCCTGAATCTCGCGGCCAGCGACGTGGGCATCCTCTATCAGCTGCTGACCCAGGTCTATCACCACGGCCGCACGGATCTGATTCCTCGCTATTCGGAAACCTGCCTGGACCGGATCTGGAAGGCCGAACGGTTCTCCTGGTGGATGACCTCGCTGCTGCATCGCTTCCCGGACGCCGACGGCTTCAGCCGGCGGATTCAGCGCGCCGAGCTGCGCTATTACACGGAAAGCGAGACCGGCCGCCGCGCCATCGCCGAGAACTACGTCGGCCTGCCGCTGGCGCGCCTGGAATAGCGATACCGGAAGCAGGGACGGAGCCCGGCGAGCCCGTCCCTGCCAATGGCCCAATCAGGCGCAATGCGTCCTGATGAAGTCGGCGACACGTTCCGCCACCTGCTGCTCCTGCTCACGGTGAGGCACATGACCGATGCCGGGCATGAGCAGCAGCTGGGCCGGACCGCTCACCAGCCGGACGATCCTTTCGGGATGCACAGCCGAACCGTATTCATCCTCCCCGCCGTGAATGGCAAGGGTCGGGCAGCCGACCTGCGGTAGCACCGCTTCCAGCGTCCAGTCGGCGAATTCGGGCGCCAGCCAGGTACCGATCCAGGCATCCAGCACCCAGCGGGCCTTGTCGCCGTGGTAGCGCTGCAGTCGCTGGAAGGTTTCCGGCTGCTGGAACTGCCGTTTTGCGACCAGTATCCCTTCCCGCGTCCGGTCTTCGACGAAAACCTGCGCCGCCTCGGTGACCAGGGCCTCGCAAGCCGCCGGATAGGCGGCAGCGCAGTGGACGGCCATGCCGCCGCCGACGCTGTGCCCGAAAGCAATGAAACGGTCGAACCCGAGCTGCTCACGCAATATGGGGAAAAACAGCTCGGCCTCTTCCTGGACGAAACTCCTGCTCAGCGTGTCGCTGCGACGGTCGGATCCGCCGAATCCAAGCCGGTCATAGGCGATCACCGGCCGTCCCGTACGACGCGCCAGCAGCGCCGGAAAGGTACGCCAGAGCTCGACGCAACCCAGGGAGTCGTGAAAGAGCACGATAGGACTTGGCCGGGCAGCGCCTGTCAGGTCCGCCGGCACCCAGCTGCGGACGAAGATCCGTCCCCGCCGGTGCATCAGCCGTCGATCAGTGAACTCGACGTCGCCGCCAGCCAGGCCTGTGGGCTCGGTCATCTCGCGGACTCCTGCATGTGCCGGGAGCTTCCTCAAAAGAAGAAGGGACCCGATGGGTCCCTTCTTCTTTGATATGGCGGAGAGGGAGGGATTCGAACCCTCGGTACGCGGTTAACGTACACACACTTTCCAGGCGTGCTCCTTCAACCACTCGGACACCTCTCCAAGAAACCTGCCGATGATCCCCCGAACGCAGCGGTAGCATCATCGAGCGCGGAGCCCGTTCCCTGCTCCTGACACCGTCCTGTCTTGCAAAAGACGATGCGCGGCTTCCCGCCGCGCAAGGCCGCAAAGGTTAAACCAGAACGGGCATCCGTTCAATCGCTGCGGGGTCCGCCGGGGCCATACAGCGAGATCGGGAAAGGCGTGACCTTGCCCTTCGCGTCGCTGATCTTGGCAGTGCCTTCTTTCTCGACCTCGTCGATGCGGATCACGGCATGCATCGGGATATAGGTCCGCTTGACGCCCTGGAACTCGGCCTTGAGCTTTTCCTCGGCCGGATCGACCACCACCTGGGTGCGCTCCCCGAAGGTCAACGCCTCGACTTCGATAAAGCCGAACAGCGTGCCCTGAGCCACATGCTTCGCATAGATCTCGTAGACCTGGCCCTGATTGAAGAACTGGATACGGTAGATTCGTTGCGCCGCCATGACTGGTTCCGGTTGAGCGCGTTTCCGCGCCGTTGGACAAAGCCCGTTAGTCTACACTGCCTGCACGGTTAAGGGGTTGCACGAGAGTGCTCGCGCCGCTCCCCTGCGGTGGCTGCCCTCAGGGATAGACACTGTGCGACAGCCAAAGTGCCGGCCAGCCAGTGATGCCAACGACAACAGGCTTGCGAGAGGCGTTGGAAGAGTAATGCGCCGGCAGGCGGCCGGTTCTGCCGACCACCTGCCACGACAAGATGATGCAGACCGGCGGCGCTTCATGCAAACCCGCCAACCGCCTTCTCCCCGAGCGCACGACCAGGCTACCCCGGATGAGGCCGCTGCCCGCCCGACCGCCGGGCGGGCAGCAATGCCGGGGAGAGGTTCCGCTACCCGAACAGGACGTCCTGCGAGTAGCCCGAGCGCTCCATGACCTCGCGCAGTTTTTTCAGCGCGTCGATCTGGATCTGGCGCACCCGTTCACGGGTGACGCCAATCTCGCTGCCGACTTCCTCGAGCGTTGCGCGCTCGAAGCCGCGCAGGCCAAACCGGCGCTCCACCACCGCCCGCTGCTTGTCGGTGAGGTGACTCAGCCAGACCTCCAGGCGGCCCAGGATATCCGCCTCCTGCAGCTGCTCCGAGGGCTCCGCGCTGCTGTCGTCCGGAATGGCATCCAGCAGCACGCGGTCGGCGTCCCAGCCCAGCGGCGTGTCGATCGAGGTCGTGCCTTCGATGAGGCTCAGCGCCCGGCGCACGTCCTCCACCGGCTTCTCCAGCACGAAGGCGATTTCCTCGGGCGTTGGTTCGTGATCCAGGGTCTGCGCCAGTTGCCGGGCGGCCCGCAGGCACTGGTTGATTTCCTTGATCACGTGAATCGGCAGGCGGATGGTGCGGGTCTGGTTCATGATCGCCCGCTCGATGGTCTGCCGAATCCACCAGGTGGCGTAGGTGGAGAAGCGGAAGCCGCGCTCCGGATCGAATTTCTCCACCGCCCGGATCAGGCCGAGGTTGCCCTCTTCGATCAGATCGAGGAAGGCCAGGCCACGGTTCATGTAGCGCCGGGCGATCTTCACCACCAGCCGCAGGTTGCTTTCGATCATGCGCGCCCGCGCCGCCTGATCGCCGCGCTGCGCGCGCCTGGCGAAATAGACCTCTTCCTCCGCCGTCAGCAGCGGCGAAAAGCCGATTTCATTCAGATAGAGCTGGGTGGCGTCAAGGGTTGGCTCGTTCTTCTGAATGCGGGAGGAGCTTGGGATGTCGTCGGCGGCATCGTCGGTTTCGAGCGGCAGCGCCGCCTCGCCTTCCCCCGCCCCCAGCAGCAGTTCCTCTTCCCGGAACTCGACATCCGATTCGGCCACGCACTCCATAGCCAGCGTCTGCCCGGCCATAACTCCCTCCTCCCTGTCGCGTCCGCGTGTTGTGTGATTCTCAAGCCGCCAGAGGCGGGCGCGGACGTCGTTAGAATCGTTCTTAATGTACCGGTTCAGCTACTATATGTCGTCCCGGCACTGCCACGCAATGATACGAGTTTTTCCTTATCTACTAGGGAGATAGCGCACCGGATCGACCGGTTTGCCGTCGCGTCGCAGCTCGAAATGCAGGGCCGGCTGCTGCCCCGACCCCAGCCCCATGGTGCCGATCTGCTGCCCGGCACGGACCATGTCCCCTTCCTTGACGAGGATTTCCTGGTTATAGCCGTAGGCCGTCAGATAGCGGGCGTTGTGCTTGACGATGACCAGGTTGCCGTATCCGCGCAGGCCGCTGCCGGCGTAGACCACCCGTCCCGCGCCGGCGGCGTTGATCGGCTGTCCCAGCGTCCCTCGCAGCTCGATACCCTGCTTGCCCTGAGCTGCGGCGGTGAAGCTCTTGACCAGCTTGCCATCGGTGGGCCAACGCCAGGAAATGGTGCTGGTTTCCGGCGTGCTGGGCGCTGGAGTCGGCGGTCGCCGGGGCGGCGTCTGCTTTGGCCGCGACTGCGGTGCCGGCGAGCGCGAGGCCACCGCTGCGGAGCCGGCCGACAGCCGCAGCCGCTGCCCCGGGCGGATGGTGTACGGCGGATCGATACGGTTCCAGCGGGCAACGGCACGGAAGTCGAGGCCGTGGCGCCAGGAGATCGAGTAGAGGGTATCGCCGGGGCGGACTACATAATAGCCGCTGCTGCTGACAGCGGTCGGTCCCCCTCTGGTATAGGATTCCCCTCGGGTATAGACCGGCGCCATATTGGGCGCACATGCTGGCAGCCAGGCCGCTGCCAGAACCAGCAGCAAAGCCCTCCTGCGCGTCATTGCAAACCCGCGACGGCGACGCCGACCACCAGCAGGGCGACCGTCGCCCAGCCGATCCGCTCGATATAGGTTCGCAGCCAGGGCTCCAGCCTTGCCCCGCCCCAGGCCAGCAGCCCGGCCACCAGGAAGAAGCGCCCGCCCCGGCCGGCCAGCGAGGCCAACACGAACACCAGCGGATTCAGCAGGACGGCGCCCGCGGCGATCGTGAACAGCTTGTAGGGGATCGGCGAAAAGCCGGCGACCAGGACCACCCAGAAGCCCCAGCGCTCGAACCAGGCATGTGCCAGCTC
>JAJUFY010000040.1 GCA_029263635.1 Ectothiorhodospiraceae bacterium
GACACCGAGGGCTTTGCCGCTGCTGCCGGGGCGCTGCGCGGCCTGGTGGACGAGGATCACCTCGCCTGGCTGCGGGCCCGCGACCTGGGTCGCGAGCTGATCCCGACCCATCCGCTGTTTGCCGAGGCCGATGCGCCAGGCGCGGATCCTGTCGACGCCATCAGAGCGGACGAGCTCGAGCTGCAGGCGGAGCGCCCGGCCTACGATTACGAGCCGGCCGCCGCCGAGGGGCAGCGCGACGGCAGGGCGGATGCGGAGCCGGCGGAAGAGGAATTCATGCTGGATTTCGAGCTGTCGGAGCAGGAGCCGACGGCGGAATCCGACGGCGCCGTTGCCGGCGAGACGGCCCGGCCGGCCGAAGCCGGTTCGGACTTCGAGCCGGGCGCCGAGGCCGGCCAGGCGGACGAGAGCGACAACGTCCTCGAGTTCAGCCAGCCGGAGGGCAGCGAGGAAGAAGGCCTGTCGGAGCCCGCGGATGAGCTGGACGAGGCCGGGGTCAAGCTTGACCTGGCGCGAGCCTACCTGGACATGGGCGACCACGAAGGCGCCCGCAGCCTGCTGGACGAAGTGATCGCCGAAGGCACCAGCGCGCAACGCCAGGAGGCGGAGAGCCTGCTGAAAGAAATCGCCTGAACTTGCCACGCACCTGACGCCGGACCGGGGCTCGTGCCCCGGTCCGCGTTTCTGAGCCGTCGATGCAGCCAGCCTTGCCCGCCATGAATGACGCTTCTCCGGCTTCCGGCCCGGAGCCGGCCGCTCCCGGCATGCGACGGCATGCGGCAGTGATCGAATACGATGGTTCCGGATTCGCCGGCTGGCAGCGCCAGGGCCATGCGTACACGGTCCAGCAGGCGGTCGAGGAGGCGCTGTCGCGGGTCGCCGACCATCCGGTCGCGACGGTCAGTGCCGGTCGTACCGATGCCGGTGTACATGCCACCTGCCAGGTGATCCATTTCGATACCCCGGTCCGCCGGCCGGAAGAGGCCTGGATCCGCGGCACCAATTCGCATCTGCCGGCCAGCGTGCGGCTGCTGTGGGCAGGCGAGGTGGCGGCGGATTTTCATGCCCGCTTCAAGGCCGAGCGCCGCGCCTATCGCTATGTCATGGTGTCCCGGCCCGTGCGGCCGGCGCTGTTGCGCGAGCTTGCCGCCTGGACCTACAAGGCCCTCGACGCCGACCGCATGCATGCGGCCGGGCAGGCACTGGTCGGCGAGCACGATTTCAGCGCGTTCCGGGCCGCCGGCTGCCAGGCCAAGCATCCGCGCCGGCAGGTGCACCGGCTGGCGGTCAGCCGGGTCGGCGATGTGCTTTATCTGGACATCGAGGCCAACGCCTTCCTGCATCATATGGTGCGCAACATCGCCGGCGTGCTGATGGCCATCGGGGCCGGCGAGCGGCCGCCGGAGTGGGCGGCCGAGGTGCTGGCCGGCCGCGATCGCACCCAGGCCGGAGTGACGGCGCCACCGCAGGGGCTGTATCTGGTGCGGGTCGACTATCCGGTGCACTATGGCCTGCCGCCGGCTCCTCCGCTGCCAGCCTTTGCCTAGCGCCGAGGACGGCGGTAGGATCACGCTCCTTGGAGAACGGGCTTGCGAACACGAGTCAAAATCTGCGGCATTACCCGGCCTGAGGACGGCCGGCAGGCGGCGCTGCTGGGCGCGGATGCCATCGGCTTGGTGTTCGTGCCGGCCAGCGCGCGCCATGTCGAGCTCGACGCTGCCGCCGAGATCATCGCCGCACTGCCGCCGCTGGTCAGCGTGGTGGCGCTGTTCCTGGATCCGCAGCCGGCTGAGGTCGAGCAGGTGGTGGCGCGGTTGCCGGTGGATCTGCTGCAGTTCCACGGCAGCGAGCCGCCGGAGTTCTGCCGGGCCTTCGGCCGCCGCTATCTGAAGGCGCTGGCGATGGGCGAGGGAAGTGCCGATCCGATCTCGCAGGCGCGCCGGTATCCGGATGCGGCCGGGTTTCTGCTCGACAGCCATGCGGCCGGCGAGCTCGGCGGCAGCGGCCGCGCCTTCGACTGGTCGCGGGTGCCGGAGTTGCCGCGACCGCTGGTCCTGGCCGGCGGCCTGGGCCCGGACAATGTGGCGGCCGCGATTCGGCGCTGCCGGCCCTACGGCGTGGATGTCAGCAGCGGCGTCGAGGCCGGCAAGGGCATCAAGGAGGCCGGCAGGATGGCTGCTTTTCTGAACGAGGTGAGACGTGTCGACAGCGAATGACGGCCCGACCGGGGGCGATTTCAGCCGGTATCCGGATGCGGCCGGACGCTTTGGAGCCTACGGCGGGCAATTCGTTGCCGAGACGCTGATGGCGCCGCTGGAGGAGCTCGCAGCGGCCTATGCGCGGCTGCGCAACGACCCGGATTTCATCGCCGAGCTGGATTACGACCTGCAGTACTACGTCGGCCGTCCCTCGCCGCTGTACTACGCCGAGCGGCTCAGCAAGAGCCTCGGCGGCGCCAGGATCTATCTCAAGCGCGAGGACCTCAATCACACCGGCGCCCACAAGATCAACAACTGCATCGGCCAGGCGCTGCTGGCCAAGCGCATGGGCAAGACCCGTGTCATTGCCGAGACCGGCGCCGGCCAGCACGGTGTCGCCACGGCCACGGTGGCGGCCCGCTTCGGCATGAAGTGCGTGGTCTACATGGGCGCCGAGGACGTCCAGCGGCAGTCGCCGAACGTCTTCCGCATGAAGCTGCTCGGCGCCGAGGTGGTGCCGGTGCAGGCCGGCACCCGCACCCTCAAGGATGCGCTGAACGAGGCGATGCGCGACTGGGTGACCAATGTCGACGACACCTTCTACATCATCGGCACCGTCGCCGGCCCGCATCCGTATCCGATGCTGGTGCGGGATTTCCAGGCGGTGATCGGCCGCGAGGCGAAGCGGCAGATCCTGGCCGCCGAAGGCCGGCTGCCGGATGCCCTGGTTGCCTGCGTCGGCGGCGGCTCCAACGCCATGGGCCTGTTCCATGCCTTCCTGGACGATCGCAACGTCGCCCTGTACGGCGTCGAGGCCGCCGGCCGCGGCATCGACAGCGGCCAGCACGCCGTGCGCCTGGCCGCGGCAGGCCGGCCCGGCGTGCTGCACGGCAACCGCACCTATCTGCTGGAAGACGACGACGGGCAGATCCTCGGCACGCACTCGATCTCGGCCGGCCTCGACTATCCGGGAGTCGGTCCCGAGCACGCCATGCTGAAGGATGCCGGCCGCGCCAACTACGTCGGCATCACCGACGACGAGGCGCTGGAAGGCTTCGAGACGCTGACGCGGCTGGAAGGCATCATCCCGGCGCTGGAGAGCAGCCACGCCATCGCCTACGCGCTGAAGCTGGCGCCGACCATGCGCAAGGACCAGATCATCGTGGTCAACCTGTCCGGCCGCGGCGACAAGGACATCAACACCATCGCCGCCATGAAGGGGATCAGCCTATGAGCCGCATCGAGCAGGCCTTCGCGCGGCGCAAGGCCGAGGGCCGCAAGCTGCTGGTGAGCTTCTTCACGGCCGGCGATCCGAATCCGGACGCGACCGTGCCGCTGATGCACGCGGTAGTGCGCGCCGGCGTCGACATCATCGAACTGGGTGTGCCGTTCTCCGATCCGATGGCGGAGGGGCCGGTGATCCAGGCCGCCTGCGAGCGGGCCCTGCGCCATGGCGTCAGCCTGCGGCGGGTACTGGACATGGTGCGCGAATTCCGGGTCCACGACCCGCACACGCCGGTGGTCCTGATGGGCTACGCCAACCCGGTCGAAGTGATGGGCTACACCCGCTTCGCCGAAGCGGCGGCCGAGGCCGGCGTCGACGGCGTGATCACCGTGGATCTGCCGCCCGAGGAGGGCGCGGAGCTGAACGCGGCGCTCACCGCCCGCGGCATCGACCCGGTGCTGCTGGTGGCGCCGACCACGACGCCGGCACGGCTGGAGCGCATCAGCGCGGCCGCGCGCGGTTTCATTTACTACGTTTCGCTCAAGGGCGTGACCGGGGCGGCGACGCTGGACGTCGACGCCGTCGCCGAAAAGCTGCAGGAGATCCGGCAGGCTACGACACTGCCGATCGGTGTCGGCTTCGGCATTCGCGATGCCCGGTCCGCCGCTGCGGTGGCGCGCGTGGCCGATGCCGTCGTGGTAGGAAGTGCCCTGGTGCGGCTGGTCGAGCAGCATCAGGACGATACTTACAAAATGCGTGAGGCGATTGTCGATCTGGTGGCGGAACTCCGGCAGGCGATCGACACCGTTGAGCCTGCGCGCGCATGAGAGGCGCATAAACCGATATGAGCTGGTTCCAGAAACTGATGCCGTCCCGCATCCGGACCGAGGCGGGCAACAAGGCGCGGGCCCGCAGCATTCCGGAAGGGCTGTGGACCAAATGCGACGCCTGCAACGCGGTGCTCTACCGGCCCGAGCTCGAGCGTAGCGCCGAGGTCTGTCCGAAGTGCGGTCACCACCTGCGGATCGGCGCCCGCCGCCGGTTGCAGCTGTTCCTCGACGAGGGCTCGTACAGCGAGATCGGCGCCGAGGTGACCCCGGTCGATGTGCTGCGCTTCCGCGACAGCAAGCGCTACAAGGACCGCCTGGCGCAGGCGCAGAAGCAGACCGGCGAGCAGGATGCGCTGGTGGCCATGCGCGGCAGCCTGAAGGGGCTGGCCGTGGTGGCGGCCGCCTTCGAGTTCAATTTCATGGGCGGCTCGATGGGCTCGGTAGTCGGCGAGCGCTTCGTGCGGGCCGCCGACGTCGCCCTCAGCGAACGGATCCCGCTGATCTGCTTCTCCGCCAGTGGCGGCGCCCGCATGCAGGAGGCGCTGTTCTCCCTGATGCAGATGGCCAAGACCTCGGCAGCGCTGGCGCGGCTGCGGGAGGCCGGGGTGCCGTTCATTTCGGTGCTGACCGATCCGACCATGGGCGGCGTGTCGGCCAGCCTCGCCATGCTGGGCGACATCAACGTCGCCGAGCCGGGAGCTCTGATCGGTTTCGCCGGGCCGCGGGTGATCGAGCAGACCGTGCGCGAGACCCTGCCGGAGGGCTTCCAGCGCAGCGAGTTCCTGCTCGAGCACGGCGCCATCGACATGATCATCGATAGGCGCGAGATGCGCGACCGGCTGGCGGCGCTGCTGGCGATCCTGACGCAGCAGCCGTCTCCCAACGTCCGCCAGCTGACGGGCGGCTGATGTCGCAGGCCGGCGGCGCGGGCCGGCCACGGTTCCAGGCCCTGGATGCCTGGCTGGCCTGGCAGCAGACCCTGCACCCGCAGGCCATCGACCTGGGGCTGGAGCGGGTGCGGACCGTGGCCGAGCGGCTGGGGCTGCTGCGGCCCGGCTGCCCGGTGATCACGGTAGGCGGCACCAATGGCAAGGGTTCCTGCGTCGCCTACCTGGAGGCCGTGCTGGCGGCCGCCGGCTACCGGGTCGGCGTCTACACCTCGCCTCACCTCCTGCGCTACAACGAGCGCGTGCGCATCGCCGGCGCCGAGGCGGAGGACGCGGCGCTGGTCGACGCCTTCGCCCGCATCGACGCCGCCCGCGGCGACCTGTCGCTGACCTATTTCGAATTCGGCACGCTGGCCGCCTTCGACCTGTTCGGCCGCGCCGGCTGCGACTGCTGGATCCTGGAAGTCGGCCTCGGCGGCCGGCTGGATGCCGTGAATATCCTCGACGCCGACGTGGCGGTGCTGACCTCGGTAGGGCTCGACCACACCGACTGGCTGGGGACCGACCGCGAGGCCATCGGCGCCGAGAAGGCCGGCATATTTCGCGCCGGGCAGGTGGCGGTGTGCGCCGAGCCCGGCCCACCCGCCAGCATCGCCGCGCAGGCGGCAGCGCTGGGCACCACGCTCTGGCAGGTCGGCCGTGACTACCGATATACCGTGCGGCAGGACGGCTGGTCCTTCGACGGCCCCCGCGGCAGCTATCCCGAGCTGCCGTCCCCGGCGCTGCCGGGCCGGCACCAGTTCGGCAATGCCGCAGCGGCACTGGCCGCGCTGCAGGCCGTCGGCGACCGCTTGCCGGTGCCGGCGGAGGCGGTCGCCGCGGGACTGGTCCAGGTGCGGCTGCCGGGCCGGCTGCAGCGACTGCCCGGGCCGGTAGAGTGGCTGCTGGACGTGGCGCATAATCAAGACAGCGTCGCCTGCCTGGTGCGGGCGCTGGCAGCCTGGCCGGCGCCGGGGCGGCAGCATGCGGTGTTTGCGCAGATGCAGCGCAAGGAACTGGAGCCGACCATCGCCGCCGCTGCCGGACTGATCGACAGCTGGTGGCTGCTGGAGCTGCCGGAGGCCGACGCCAGGCCGGCGGGGGACGTGGCCGCCGTGCTGCGCCAAGCCGGGCATCATGTGGCGGGCCAGGGGGGGCCGGAGACATTGTTCGCGACTGTGACGGCGGCCGCCGCAACGGGCGACAGGGTCGTGGTATTCGGTTCGTTCCGCACCGTTGAGGAAGCCCTGCGTTACCGAGCACGGCAGGCGAGGAAAGGATAATGGAGCAGCGTCTCAAACAGCGGTTGATCGGCGCCACGGTGCTGGTCGCATTGGCGGTGATCTTCATCCCCATGCTGTTGCAGGGCTCGCCGGAGCGGGAGCCGACCGCCATCCCGATTGCCATTCCGCCGCAGCCGAAGGTCGAGGTGCCGCCACCGGCCGCCATGACCGAGCCCAGCGCGCCGCCGGCGACAGCTTTCACGCCGACCGCTCCGGTCGATGCCGCGCCGCCGCAGACGCCGCAGGCAGCGGCGGAGGCGGAACCGGCATTCAGCCCGGTAGCGGCTCAGGAGCCGCTGGCGACCATGCCGAGTACGCCGCCGGACCTGGCTGCATGGGCAGTCCAGGTCGGCAGTTTCAGCAATGAGGCCAACGCCCGCAAGCTGCGCGACAGCCTGCGGCGCAAGGGCTACACGGCCTACACCGAGAGCATCCAGAACCAGGGCAAGACCTTCTACCGGGTACGGGTCGGGCCGACCACCGAACGCCGCCAGGCCGAACAGCTGCAAGCGGCGCTGGCGAGCAAGGAATCGCTCCGTGGCCTGGTGGTGCCGCATCCCTGATCGGAGGCAGTCGGCAGTATCATCGATCCCGGCGGCTCTGCTACCATCGCCCTCCTTGCGCCGCAGCCCGATACGCTCATGAACTGGGTCGATTATCTGATCATTGCGATCATCGCGGTTTCTGCGCTGATCAGCCTCGTACGCGGCTTTGTCCGGGAAGTCCTGTCGATCGTCGTCTGGGTCGCTGCCTTTTGGCTGGCGGTGACTTTCGCCCGGCCGCTTGCCGGCCTGCTGTCGAACTACATCGCTTCGGCGACGCTGCAGATCATCGTCGCGTTCGCGGTCATCTTCATCGGCACGCTGCTGCTGGGAGCCGTGGTGAACTTCCTGGCCGGCCAGCTGGTTGGCAGAACGGGCCTGAGCGGGACCGACCGCGCCATCGGCGTGGTGTTCGGCGCCGGCCGCGGGCTGATCCTGATCGCACTGCTGATCCTGGGGCTGGGCCTGACGCGGGTGCCGCAGGAGAGCTGGTGGCGGCAGTCGGTACTGATCGGCTGGCTGCAGCCCAAGGTCTGCGAATTCGCGGTCGGGGAATGGCTGCGCGGTTTTACTGTCTACACACCGGTTTCCCAGGGATTCCCGGCCGGCCGCGGCCGGCCGGCGACCGACTACTGGGATGAATTCTGTAGCGGCTAGGCACCGCCCCTGACAGGCAGGCGAGAGTAGAGAGCATGTGCGGCATCATCGGTATCGTCGGCAAGAGTCCCGTCAACCAGGCCCTGTATGACGGCCTGACGGTTCTGCAGCACCGCGGCCAGGACGCCGCCGGCATCATGACGGTCCACCACGGCCGCTTCTACCTGCGCAAGGACAACGGGCTGGTACGGGACGTCTTTCACACCCGGCACATGACCCGCCTGCTCGGCAACGTCGGCATCGGCCATGTCCGTTACCCGACCGCCGGCTGCACCACCTCGGCCGAGTCGCAACCCTTCTACGTGAACTCGCCGTTCGGCATCAGCCTGGTCCACAACGGCAACCTGATCAACACCGAAGAGCTCAAGCAGGACGTCTTCCTGGAGGATCTGCGGCATATCAACACCGACTCCGATTCGGAGGTGCTGCTCAATGTCTTCGCCCACGAGCTGCTGCGGCAGGGCAAGCTCAAGATAGGACCGGAAGAGATCTTCGAAGCCGTTGCCAATGTCCATCGCCGCTGCCGCGGTGCCTATGCGGCGATTGCCATGATCAACAACTACGGCATCGTCGGCTTCCGCGATCCGCACGGCATCCGGCCGGCCTGCCTCGGTCAGCGCGAAACCGAAGACGGCCTGGAATACTGCATCGCCTCCGAGAGCGTGGCCCTGGACGTGCTGGGCTTCCAGCTGATACGCGATATCGAGCCCGGCGAGGCGATCTACATCGACATGGACGGCAACGTCCATACGCGCCAGTGCGCTGCCAATCCGGTGCGCTCGCCCTGCATCTTCGAGTACGTCTATCTGGCGCGGCCGGACTCCATCATCGACGGCGTGGCCGTCTACAAGTCGCGGCTGCGGATGGGGGAGAAGCTGGCCGACAAGATCCTGCGCGAGTGGCCCGACCACGACATCGACGTGGTGATCCCCATCCCCGACACCAGCCGCACCTCGGCCCTGGAGATGGCCCAGCGGCTGCATGTCACCTACCGGGAAGGCTTCATCAAGAATCGCTACATCGGTCGCACCTTCATCATGCCGGGGCAGAAGCAGCGGGTGAAGTCGGTGCGCCAGAAGCTCAACCCCATCGAGCTGGAGTTCCGCGGCAAGAACGTACTGCTGGTGGATGACTCCATCGTGCGCGGCACGACCTCCAAGCAGATCGTGCAGATGGCGCGCGACATGGGCGCCAAGAAAGTCTATCTGGCTTCGGCGGCGCCGCCGGTGCGCTACCCGAATGTCTACGGCATCGACATGCCGGCTGCCGAGGAACTGGTCGCCTTCGGCCGCACCGAGGCGCAGATCGCCGAGTACATCGGCTGCGACCGGTTGATCTACCAGGATCTGGACGACCTGGTCGCTGCGGTCCGGCAAGGCAACAAGAGCATCACCCAGTTCGACTGTTCCTGCTTCGACGGCAACTACGTCACCGGCGGCGTCAGCGACGTCTATCTCGACAGGCTGCGGACCCGCCGCTCGGATGCGGCCAAGGCGGCCGCCGTCAATGAGAATATCGCCGCGCCGCTGCCGACGCGGCCCTGAACTGCCTGTCCCGAGCGGGCGTGGAGACTATAAAGCCCCCCACGGCCGGCCGCGGGGCGTTCCCGTGCCGCGAGCAGGTTTTCCGGCTCTGTGCTGTTTGTGGCCGAACCAACGTTTTTCCGCCCACCGCTGTGGTGCAATCAGCATAGCGACAGCAGTTGACACGCTTCGGTCCGGCCTCTAGTGTCTGCGAATGGTCTTTCGGACCGGCGCCGATTTGAGCTTCAGCTTGCGGGCGCTTGATAAATGCGGCTAAAGCGAAAAAACCCGCTTTGGTCGTCCATGCGGGTTTTTTCTTTATGGGGTTAAGCATGACAGGCGACGACGGCGAATGGGGTCTGGCAACGCGCGGTATTCGCACCGGCCAGCGGCGGACCGAAGAGGCGGAACACAGCGAACCGGTCTTCCTCACTTCCAGCTTCACCTTCCGTAGCGCGGCAGAAGCTGCCGCCCGCTTCGCCGACCAGGAACCCGGCAACATCTACTCCCGCTTCAGCAACCCCAACGTCCGCCTGTTCCAGGAGCGACTGGCGGCCATGGAGGGCGGCGAGTGCTGTGTTGCCACCGGTTCCGGCATGAGCGCGATCCTGGCCACCTGCATGGCCCTGCTGCGGGCAGGCGACCACATCGTCTGCTCGTCGTCGGTGTTCGGCAGCACGGTGTCCCTGTTCGCCAACGTGCTGCCGCGATTCGGAGTCGAGACCACCTTCGTGCCGCTGGCCGATCCGGAAGCCTGGCAGGCGGCGATCCGGCCCAATACCCGCATGCTGTTCGCCGAAACCCCGTCCAATCCGCTCACCGAGCTCGGCGATATCCGCCTGCTGGCCGACATCGCGCACGCCCACGACTGTCTGCTGGTGGTCGATAACTGCTTCTGTACCCCGATTCTGCAGCGGCCGCTGGCGCTGGGCGCGGACATCGTGGTGCACTCGGCGACCAAGTATCTCGACGGTCAGGGGCGCTGTGTCGGCGGTGCCGTGGTCGGCGATCAGCAGCGGGTCGGCAAGGAGGTGTTCGGTTTCCTGCGTACCGCCGGCCCGGCCATGAGTCCGTTCAACGCCTGGGTCTTCACCAAGGGGCTGGAAACGCTGAAGCTGCGGATGCGCGCCCACTGCGAGAACGCGCAGGCGCTGGCCGAATGGCTGCAGGCGCAGCCGCAGGTGGTGCGGGTCTACTATCCGGGGCTGCCCGAGCATCCGCAGCATGCGCTGGCGCGCGAGCAGCAGAGCGGCTTTGGCGGCGTGCTCTCGTTCGAGGTCGCCGGCGGCCGCGAGGCTGCCTGGCGGCTGATCGACGCGCTCGGGCTGGTATCCATCACGGCCAACCTGGGCGACGTCCGCAGCACCATCACGCATCCGGCCACTACAACCCACGGTCGCATCGCTCCCGAGCAGCGGGCGGCGGCCGGCATCACCGAGGGCCTGTTGCGGCTGTCGGTCGGGCTGGAGGACGTCGAGGATCTGCAGCGCGATCTGGCCGTTGGCCTGCAGGCCGCGGCCGGCTGACATGGACGATCGCCGCCGTACTCTGCTGCGTATCTACCGGGCCGCGCTGGACGCGGTCGATGGCCGCCGCTGCGTGCGTGACGCCCTGGCGACGGAACCGCCGACCGGACCGCTGCGGCTGGTGGCGCTGGGCAAGGCGGCCGCCGCGATGGCGGAAGGCGCCTTCGACGCCTGCGGCGACTCGATCGCCGCCGGGCTGCTGATCACCAAGGCCGGCCACGTCGATCGGGCCGCCTGGCGGCAGCGGCCGGTACGCCTGTTCGAGTCGGCGCATCCGGTACCTGACCAGCGCAGCCTGGATGCCGGCGCGGCCTTGCTGGACTTCATCGGTTCGGCGCCGGCGGATGCGGAGTTCCTGTTCCTGCTGTCCGGTGGCGCTTCCAGCCTGGCGGAAGTGCTGCCGCCGGGAGGGACGCTGGCCGATCTGGAAGCGCTGAACCGCCACCTGCTCGGCTCCGGCCTCGACATTCACGCCGTCAACCGGATCCGTATCGCCTGTTCGCAGATCAAGGGCGGCCGGCTGGCGCGCCGGCTGGCCGGCCGGCGCGCGCGGGTGTTGCTGATCTCCGACGTGGAGGGCGACGATCCGGCGACGGTCGGCTCCGGTCCGCTCAGCGCCGGCCGCCGCACACCGGTGCAAGCCGATGAACTGCCGCCCGCCCTGCGCCACCTGCTGGTTGCCGAGTTGGCGCCGGCCGCCGATGATCCGGTGTTCTGCCACATCACGCATCAGATCGTTGCCTCCAACGCCCAGGCGCTGGCGGCGGCAGCCGAGCGGGCCGAGGCCCTGGGACTGCCGGTGCACCGCCATGCGCAGTTCGTGAAGGGCGAGGCCGCCGCTGTCGGCGAAGTGCTGGCGCGGGCGTTGTGCGACGGCAAGCCCGGCATCCACCTGTGGGGCGGCGAGCCGACCGTGACCTTGCCGCCCCA
>JAJUFY010000380.1 GCA_029263635.1 Ectothiorhodospiraceae bacterium
ACTTGCCGCCGCCGGCGGCCGCGTAGATGCTTTCAAGCTTCAGCTTCATCGCTTTGTCCTCGATGTGATTGATGACCTCCAACTGGGCGGGGCCCGGCAGGGAGGCAAAGATGCGCGGCTCGGCGGCCGCCTGGATGTGGCCGCGCAGGGCCTTTGCCACCTGGCCGGTGGCGTGCGTGATGGCCGAGACGTAGCCGCACAGGGCGGCGGCGGCGGCGGCTTCGTCAGGCTTGAATTCGAACTCTTCGATCCGGTCCGCCAGGCCCATCTCCACGCACTCGGCGGCGGTAAACCAGTGATCGATGCCGTCGGTAACCAGTGGCTCCACGGCCTCGCGGTCGCCGGTCTTGGCGGCGTACGCCTCGAGCATCGCGGCAGCGGTGCGGTCCAGCCGCTCTGCCTGCTGGCGCTTCTGCACCGCGTTGCCCCCCTGCGGCAGGAACGGCGCGTGGATCATCATCATGGCGGTGGGCGGCATCACCACCTCATCGCCGGCCATGGCAATGGCCGATGCGATCGAACCGGCCTGGCCATCAATGCGCACGATGATCCGCGCCTTGTGCCGGCGCAGCGCGTTGTAGATGGTCATGCCGTGGTCGACTTCGCCACCGCGGCTGTTGATGGTGACGGTGATGGTGTCCGCGTCGATTTCGTCCAGCTGGGCGGCCACCGAGGCGGCCGTGATGCCATCCCAGAAGAAGTCGCCGATTAGGCCGTAGAGGCGCAGCTCGGCCTCGCCGTTGGCGAGTGCGCGGACGGAAGCCACGGACGGAACGGGCTGGTTCGGCTCGGCGGGATGACCGCCGGCGGCAGCCCAGATCGCGGCGGCAATCAGGGTCGGTTTCATGCATTGCCCTCGGTTGGGGTGTTGGGCGAGAGGCCGGCTTCTTCACGCCGGCGCATCCACGCCTTCTGCTGGTCCAGCACGTCGCGCGGCTCGCCGCCGCGGCGGCGGATGATTTCGGAGGTGGGGAGCCAGAGGCGGTCTTCCTGCACCGCCAGGGCATTGACCTCGTGCAGCGGGTTGATCCACGGCATGGAGGGCCGGATGAAGGTGGCGGCCGAGAGGTAGGTGAGGTCGCGCCAGCCGCGCGGCAGCTTGATCAGGCCGGCCATGTAGGCCGACTCCACGAACTTGCGCCACATGGGGCGCACGCACTGCGCGATGAACCACTCGCCGAGCACCGCGTAGGCCGCCCACTGCTCGATGAGCTCCTGCCGCTGGGCGCTGTAGGTGCCGTTGTAGTTGCCGGCCAGGCTGCTGAAGGTGACGCCCACGCCACGGCTGGTGGCGCGCAGCTGGCCCTCGCGGAAGTCGGCCGCGTTGGGGTTGGGCCGCTTGCTGTCGATGATGCCGATGTCTTCGCCCGGCAGCAGGTCGTCCATGATCAGGCCCGGAACCATGCGCAGGTCGCGGTATTCCTGATCGCTGGCGGGCGCAAGCATGGCGCTCGAGGCATCGCTTGCGCCGTATTCGGCGGGCTGCCCCTTGCGGATGTAGGCAGTGAGGCTGGCGGCCACCTTGGCTGCGATGCGCTCGCTGTCCTCGTAATCCTTCACGTCCGCCAGGCGGTTGATCACCGAGGCGAACACGCTGATTCCGCGTAGCTGGCCGATCCGGTCGACAAGCGCCAGGTGCTCGATCCGGTCGGCAGAGACGCGCTTGGTCTCCGGCCGGTAGTGCCCGTACACGTTGGCCGGGTGCACCTTGTACAGGTGGAACGCGAGCGGCCTTGCCCAGTCGTTGACCTCGATGCCCTGCACGATGCCGCGGCTCTCATCGTAGAGATCCAGAGGCAGCATGTCGGCCTCGATCATCTCCACCGAGTACGGCACCACCGTGCCGTGGGTGATGGTGGGTGCGTAGCCCTGCACGTGCTGCATGAGCGACTCGCCGTCGCGGAAAGCACTGCGGGCAAGCAGGCGCTGCATGCCGCCGGCATCGTGCCGGCCGGTGACTTCCGGGCGCTCCCACCAGTTGGCGAACAACTCGTCGAGGCGGCCTGCAATGTCCTCATCCACCGGCTGGCCCGGCAGGCGGGGCGCGGGCTCTACGTCGATCCCCGTCCCCACCACGTTCTGCACCAGCGTGTTGAGCACGCCGCGGGCGAGGTCCAGATCACGCTCGAGGTGGCGGGCCTGGTTGCGAAGGGTGGCGGCGTCGCTGCCGACGATGGCGTTGC
>JAJUFY010000125.1 GCA_029263635.1 Ectothiorhodospiraceae bacterium
ACGCCCAGTACGGCCGGCTCGTCCGGCGGCCGGCCGGTGTAGGTGCTGTGGTAGATCGGCTGCTCGCGGTGGGTGATGCGGTCGATGGTGAAG
This sequence comes from Ectothiorhodospiraceae bacterium, assembly GCA_029263635.1. Lineage (GTDB taxonomy): Bacteria > Pseudomonadota > Gammaproteobacteria > Nitrococcales > AK92 > JAAYIK01. The sequence continues at coordinate 94 of JAJUFY010000125.1, forward strand.
ACCGGGAAGTTCTCCACCTCGTTGTAATAGCCGGTGTGGTCGCCGAACGGGCCCTCGGGCGCCATGTCGCCCGGGTGGATGTGGCCTTCCAGCACGATCTCGGCGCTGGCCGGGACCTGCAGGTCGGAGCCGATGCATTTCACCAGCTCGGTCTTGGCGCCGCGGAGCAGCCCGGCGAAGGCATATTCCGAGAGTGTGTCCGGCACCGGAGTGACCGCGCCGAGGATGGTGGCCGGATCGGCGCCCAGCGCCACCGCCACCGGGAACGGCTCGCCCGGGTGGGCCAGCTGCCAGTCGCGGAAGTCGAGCGCGCCGCCGCGGTGGGAGAGCCAGCGCATGATCACGCGGTTCCTGCCGATCACCTGCTGGCGGTAGATCCCCAGGTTCTGGCGGTCCTTGTGCGGGCCGCGGGTGACCACCAGCGCCCAGGTGATCAGCGGGCCGGCGTCGCCCGGCCAGCAGGTCTGGATCGGCAGCCTGGAAAGATCGACTTCTTCGCCTTCCAGCACGTGCTGCTGGCAGGGCGCGCGTGAAACCACCTTGGGCGCCATGTCCAGTACCTTGCGGAACACCGGCAGGGTGTTCTGCCAGGCATCGCGCAGGCCCTTGGGCGGCTCGGGCTCTTTCAGAAAGGCCAGCAGGCGGCCGATCTCGCGCAGCTGGTCGACGCTGTCGGCACCCATGCCGAGCGCCACCCGCTTCGGGGTGCCGAACAGGTTGCCCAGGACCGGCATGTCGTAGCCGGTCGGCTGCTCGAACAGCAGTGCGGGGCCCTCGGCGCGCAGCACCCGATCGCAGACCTCGGTCATCTCCAGGCGCGGGTCGACCGGATGGCGCACCCGCTTGAGCTCCCCGCCGGCTTCGAGCTTGGCCAGGAAATCGCGCAAGTCTTTGTACTGCATGGCCTCGGCGTCCTAGGAAGCGCGGAATTCCGCGACTGCGGGGGCGTGGTCGGACGGCCGCTCCCAGGTCCGGGGCGTGCGATCGATGTAGCCGGCGGTGCAGTCAGCCGCCAGCGCGGTGGAGGCCAGCACCAGGTCGATGCGCAGGCCGCGGTTGCGGCGGAAATTGTTCATGCGGTAGTCCCACCAGCTGAACACCTGCGGTTCCTGCGGGAACAGCCGGAAGGTATCCACCAGGCCCAGTCCCAGCAGTCCGTGCAGCGCTGCCCGTTCCGGCTCGGAGAACAGCACCTTGCCCTCCCATTCGGCCGGATCGTGGACGTCCTCGGGCTCGGGAGCGATGTTGAAGTCGCCGACCACCGCGAGCCGCGGGTGACGGGCCAGCTCGTCGCGCAGGAAGGCGTGCAGCTTCTCCAGCCAGTCCAGCTTGTAGGCGTACTTGTCGGTGCCGACCGCCTGGCCGTTGGGCACGTAGAGATCGATGAAGCGGATGCCGCCGGTGGTTACCGCCAGGACGCGCCGCTGCGGATCGTCCAGCCCGGGCAGGTCGGTGGCGATATCCGTGATCGGCGTCTTGCTGAACACGGCGACGCCGTTGTAGGTCGGCTGCCCGGCATAGGCGACGTGGTAGCCCAGGGCCTCGATGGGTTCGACAGGAAACTTGTCGTCGGTGAGCTTGGTTTCCTGCAGGCCGATGATGTCGGGCTGGTTGGTGGTGAGCCAGTCCAGCACCTGCGGCAGCCGGACCTTGAGGGAATTGACGTTCCAGGTAGCGATTTTCATGGCAGGCAGTGTAAGAGGCCGCGGCGCGGCAGGCAAAGCGCGCCGTCCGGGCGGTCAGTCGCGGCCGCGGTCCTTGTCGATCAGGGTGGATTTGGGAGGATCGCTGTCCGGCACCTGGTTGCGGCCGTGATAGCGGTCGCGATAAAGGGCGGCACGTACCAGCATCACCAGGGTGATCGGGGTGGTGAGCGTCATGTAGAAGGCGATCAGCAGCTCATGCAGCACCGGGCGCGTTTCCAGCACGGTGAAGTAGACCATGGAGCCGATCAGGATGCAGCCGATGCCCAGGGTGGTGCCCAGCGTCGGCGCGTGCACCCGCTCATAGAATGTCTTCAGGCGCAGCAGGCCGACCGTGCCGATCAGCGCCAGGCTCGCACCCAGCAGCACCAGTGCCGCGGTTACGATGGCCGCCCACAGCGGCAGCTCGGTATCGGGGCTCATTCGATCACCTCGCCACGCAACAGGAACTTGGCCAGCGCCACCGTGCCGACGAAGCCGAGCAGGCCGATCACCAGTGCCGCCTCGAAATAGAGCGTGCTGCCGGAGCGGATTCCGAAAACCAGCAGCAGCAGCATGCCGCTGACGTAGAACGCGTCCAGCGCCACCACGCGGTCCTGCGCGCGGGGACCGCGGATCAGCCGGACGGTGGAACAGGCCATGGCCAGCGTGAGCATGACCAGCGCGGCGGTCAGCGCCCAGTGCAAGATCATCGCGCTCATTCGAAGATCTCCAGCAGCAGCGTCTCGTAGCGCTGCGTGATGGTGTGTATCCACTCGTTTTCGTCGATCAGATCCAGCACATGGATCATGAGCATGCCGGTATCGGGTTCGTAGTCGACCCAGACGGTGCCGGGCGTGGCGGTGATGATGCAGGCGAGCACCGCCAGCGCGTTCGGATTGCGCATCGTGAGCGGAATGCGCACGAAGCCGGCAGTCCGACCCCGCATGCCGGGGCGGAGGATGATCAAGGCGACGGCGATGTTGGAGCGGATGATGTCCAGCAGCACCCGCACGGCCAGCCGCAGGATGGTCAGCGGCCGCCGGGGCCGCCCCGGCACCGGCTGCAGCCGCGCCAGCAGCCAGGGCAGGCTGACCGCGAGCAGGACGCCCAGCAGGATCTGGGCCGGTGCCAGGGACTGGTTGAACAGCAGCCAGGTGACCAGCAGCAGCGCCGAGATGCGGGGATAGGGCAGCCAGCGCGTCATGAGCTTGCCTCCCGTCCTGACACCGTCGTCGGTGGCATCGAAAGCACGCCCTGGACATAGGCCTGCGGGGCATGCAGCGCTTCGGCGGTGGTCTGCAGGTAACCCATGACCGAGCCGGCGCGGACCGTCAGCAGCACGCACAGGAACAGCAGGCCGGCGATCGGCGCCATCTCGATCAGGCGCACCCGCGGCACGCTGCGATCGAGCGGCGCCCAGAACGTCCGGACGCCGGACCGGGTCATGGCGATGATGGTGAACAGCCCCGACAGGATCAGCGCCGCCAGCAGCAGCCAGGCGGTGATGGACACGCTGTCCCCGGGCCCGCCAAGCAGCGCGGAGAGGATGGCGAACTTGGCGACGAAGCCGGACAGCGGCGGCAGCCCGGCCAGCAGCAGGCCGCAGCCGATGAAGCTCAAGCCGACCAGGGCCATGGTGGCCGGAATCGCGACCCCGACCTCTTCGTCCTCGATCGGCAGCTCGTCATCCGGATCGCCGAACGCCTCCAGGGTCACGGCCAGGATATTGGCGCCGGCCAGGCGGTCGCGCTCGGCCAGCTCGACCAGCAGGAAGAAGGCGCTGACCGCGAGCGTGGAGCTGATCAGGTAGAACAGGGCGCCGGCGGTTACCGCCGGGTCGGCCACCGAGATGGCTGCCAGTAGCGTGCCGGAGGAGATCAGCACGCTGTAGCCGCCCAGGCGCGCCAGGTCCTGCGAGCCCAGCACGCCGATCGCGCCGTACAGCAGGGTGGCCAGGCCGAGATACAGCAGCCAGTCGCCGCCCAGCTGCGCTGATGCCCCGCTGTGCTCGCCGAACAGCAGCAGCCACAGCCGCAGGATCACGTAGACGCCGACCTTGCTGGTGATCGCCAGCAGGGCGGCCACCGGCGGGCTGGCGGCGGCATAGGTGGTCGGCAGCCAGAAGCACAGCGGCCAGGCGGCGGCCTTGACCAGGAAGGCGATGCCCAGGATGGCGGCGCCGGCCTGCAGCAGCGGCCGGTCGGCCGCGGCGAGGGCCGGGACACGTGTCGCCAGATCGGCCATGTTGAGCGTGCCGGCGGCGCCGTAGATCAGCGCGACGCCGATCAGGAACAGCAGCGAGGCGGCCAGGTTGATGGCGATGTAGTGCAGCCCGGCCTTGACCCGCGCGGTACCGGAGCCATGCAGCACCAGCCCGTAGGAGGCGGCCAGCAGCACCTCGAAGAACACGAACAGGTTGAACAGGTCGCCGGTCAGGAAAGCGCCGTTGAGGCCCATCAGCATGAACTGGAACAGCGCGTGGACATGCAGGCCGGCGCGATGCCAGCGGGCCAGCGCAAACAGCAGCGCCGCCAGTCCCAGGGCTCCGGTCAGGGTCAGCATCAGCGCTGCCAGGTGGTCGGCCACCAGCACGATGCCGAACGGTGCCGGCCAGTTGCCGAGCAGATAGACGCTGATCGGCTCGGTCCGCACGCGCTCCAGCAGGGCGACGGCGACCACCAGCAGCGCGACGGTGGAGGCCAGGTTGATGACGGCCTTGGTGCGCCGATGCCGCTCCTCCAGCAGCAGGGTGGCGGCGCCCGCCAGCAGCGGCAATAGCACCGGGACGATGATCAGGTGGTCCAGCCAGTTGCTCATGCGTCCGGCTCCCGGCCATCGACATGGTCGGTGCCGGTCAGCCCGCGGCTGGCCAGCAGCACCACCAGGAACAGCGCCGTCGTCGCAAAGCTGATGACGATGGCGGTCAGCACCAGCGCCTGCGGCAGCGGGTCGGTGTACTGGGCGACGTCGGCGCCGGCGCTGAGCACCGGCGGCGCATCGGTCTTCAGCCGCCCCATGGCGACGATGAAAAGATTCACGGCATAGGAGAGCAGCGACAGCCCGATGATTACCTGAAAGGTGCGCGGCCGCAGCAGCAGCCAGACGCCGGAGCTGACCAGCACGCCGATGCCGAGCGCGACGACAAGTTCCATCAGTCCTCCTCTGGCGGCTGGGGCGGGCGCGGCAGCCTATGGCTGCGGATCGACTGGTGAGCCAGTGCGATCAGGATCAGCGCGGTGGCACCCACCACCAGCGCGAACACGCCCAGATCGAAGAACATCGCGCTCGCCAGCGGGACAGGCCCGAGCACTGGCAGGTCCAGATAGCGCGTGTGAGAAGTCAGGAAGGGATGCGCCACCAGCCAGGCACCGAGGCCGGTGGCGAGCGCCAGCAGCAGGCCGACGCCGATCCAGCGCACCGGATGGATGCGCAGCCGCGCTTCCACCCAGCGGGTGCCGCTTGCCATATACTGCACGATGAAGGCCACTGCCATGGTCAGCCCGGCGACGAACCCACCGCCCGGCAGGTTGTGTCCACGCAGCAGCAGGTACACGGCGAAGGCGCTCATCACCGGGAACATCAGCCGCATCAGCAGCCCGGTGATCAGCATGTAGTTGGCGGCGGTATAACCCGGCTGCCGGTTCGGATGCGCTTCGTCGAAGGCGTTCTGCACCCGCTGCTGCTCCGGCATTTCTATGCTCTCCGGCGCCGGCCGGAAGCGCCGCAGCAGGGCGTAGACCGTCAGCGCGACAATGCCAAGCACGGTGATCTCACCGAGCGTATCGAAGCCGCGGAAGTCCACCAGGATGACGTTGACCACGTTGGTGCCGCCGCCTTCGGTGTAGGCACGCTCCAGGAAGAACCGGGAGATGGTTTCCGGCAGGGGCCGGGTCATCATCGCGTAGGCCAGCAGAGCCATGCCGGCGCCGACGATGATCGCGACCAGCAGGTCGCTGCCCCGGCGCAGGCGGGTGAGCAGCGACACCGCCGGCTCGGCTTCCGGGATGCGCTTGGGCAGCCAGCGCAGGCCCAGCAGGATCAGCACGGTGGTGACGACTTCCACCAGCAGCTGGGTCAGCGCCAGATCCGGCGCCGACAGCCAGACGAAGGTGATGCAGGTCACCAGGCCGGCGCCGCCCATGAGGATCAGGGCCACCAATCGGTGGAATTTGGCCTGATAGGCGGCGCCGACGGCGCAGACCGCGCCGACCAGCCACAGCAGCGCGAATGCCGGCTCGACGGGCGTCGTGTTCAGCTGTGCCGGCAGCAGATAGACCCCTCCTGCCGCCGCGATTCCGGCGATGAACGCCACGCCGACCTGCAGCCGTAGCTGCGGCTGCAGCCGCCGGGTGCTCAGCAGCGCTTCCAGTGGCCGGGCGATACGCCAGGACAGGATTACCAGGGTGCGCTCGAAGATCCGCTGGCCGGCCAGCCGGCGTACCAGCGGCGTGCCCTCGATGCCGCGCCGCAGGTAGTTCTGCAGCAGCAGGTAGAGGCCGACCCCGCCTCCCAGCGCGAGCAGGCTCATCAGCAGCGGCAGGTTGAAGCCGTGCCAGACCGCCAGGCTGTAAGTCGGGGTATCGGCGCCCAGCATTCCCGCCACCGCCACGTCCAGGAACTGCCCGACCGAGCGGCCTGGAATGATGCCGACCACCAGGCAGGCCAGCACCAGCAGCTCGACCGGGAAGCGCATCCAGTGCGGCGGTTCGTGCGGCGTGCGCGGCAGGTCGGTAGCCGGCGGGCCGAAGAAGGCGCCGTGGATGAAGCGCAGCGAATAGGTCACGCTGAACACGCCGTAGAGCAGCGCGGCATAGGGCAGCACCGCTTCCAGGGTCTGCAGGGGTGCGGTGGCGAGCAGCGCCTCCGTGAAGAACATCTCCTTGGA
>JAJUFY010000359.1 GCA_029263635.1 Ectothiorhodospiraceae bacterium
ATGGTGTTGTAGCCTTCGCGGCTGCCGTCCGAACGCTGCCGGATCTCGCGCGGCTTGCCGAAGTAGATGCCGCCGGTAAGCTCGCGGACGATCATGACGTCCAGCCCCGCCACCAGCTCCGGCTTGAGCGAGGACGCCGCCGCCAGCTGCGGGTACAGGATGGCCGGCCGCAGATTGCCGAACAGGTTGAGTTCGGAACGGATCGCCAGCAGACCGCGCTCCGGGCGCAGCGGCCGGTCCAGCTTGTCGTACTGCGGCCCGCCGACCGCGCCCAGCAGCACCGCGTCGGCGGCCTTGGCAAGCGCGAGCGTCTCGTCCGGCAGCGGCTTGCCGGAGGCATCGTAGGCGGCGCCGCCGATCAGCCCCTGCTCCAGCTCGACGTTCAGCCCGAAGTCCTGCCGGAGACACTCCAGCACCTTGACCGCCTCGCCGACGATCTCCGGACCGATTCCGTCGCCAGGCAGCACCAGGATCTTCTTGCTCATCGTGGCTCCTCAGGAGTTGGCAAACAGCCACGGCGCCTCGGCGCGGCGGCGGGCCTCGTAGGCCTTGATGTCGTCGGCGTGCTCGAGGGTGAGCCCGATCTCGTCCAGGCCGTTCACCAGGCAGTGCTTGCGGAAGGCGTCGATCTCGAAGCGGAAGACTTCGCCGCCCGGGGTGGTCACCGTCTGCGCCGGCAGGTCGATATGCAGCCGGTAGCCCTCGGTGGCCTCGGTCTCCCGGAACAGCTGATCGACCTGCTCCTCGCTCAGCACGATGGGCAGCAGGCCGTTCTTGAAGCAGTTGTTGTAGAAGATGTCGGCGAAGCTGGGCGCGATGATGGCGCGGAAGCCGTAATCCTCCAGCGCCCAGGGCGCGTGCTCGCGCGAGCTGCCGCAACCGAAGTTGCGGCGCGCCAGCAGCACCTGCGCACCCTGGTAGCGCGGCTGGTTGAGCACGAAATCCGGGTTCAGCGGCCGCTTGCTGTTGTCCTTCCCCGGCTCGCCATGGTCCAGGTAGCGCCATTCATCGAACAGGTTCGGGCCGAAGCCGGTGCGCTTGATCGACTTCAGGAACTGCTTGGGGATGATGGCGTCGGTATCGACATTGGCGCGGTCGAGCGGTGCGACCAGCCCATCGAGAACGGTAAACGCGCGCATCAGAACTCCCTCACGTCGACGAACTGACCGGCGATGGCGGCGGCGGCGGCCATGGCCGGGCTCACCAGGTGCGTGCGCCCGCCCTGCCCCTGCCGGCCTTCGAAGTTACGGTTGGAGGTGGAGGCGCAGCGCTCGCCCGGCTCCAGCCGGTCGGCGTTCATGGCCAGGCACATCGAACAGCCCGGCTCGCGCCATTCGAAGCCGGCCTCGATGAAGATCTTGTCCAGCCCCTCGGCTTCCGCCTGCTGCTTCACCAGCCCCGAGCCCGGCACCACCATCGCGAGCTTGACGCTGTCGGCCTTCTTGCGGCCCTTGATGACGGCCGCCGCCGCGCGCAGGTCCTCGATCCGCGAGTTGGTGCAGGAACCGATGAATACCTTGTCGATGGCGATCTCGGTAATCGGCGTATCCGGCTGCAGCCCCATGTACTCCAGCGCCCTCAGCATGCCCTTCTGCTTGACCGGATCGGCCTCGGCAAAGGGATTGGGCACCCGGCTGGTGACCGGCGCCACCATCTCCGGCGACGTGCCCCAGGTCACCTGCGGCTGGATGTCGGCGGCATTGATGCGCAGCACCTTGTCGAACTGCGCGTCCGGATCGGAGTGCAGCGTCCGCCACCAGGCGACCGCCTTGTCCCAGTTCTCGCCGGTGGGCGCGAACGGCCGGTTCTTGACGTAGTCGATGGTCTTGTCGTCCACCGCCACCATGCCGCAGCGGGCGCCGGCCTCGATGGCCATGTTGCAGACCGTCATGCGGCCTTCGATGGACAGGGCGCGAATGGCGTCGCCGCCGAATTCGATGGCATAGCCGGTGCCACCGGCGGTGCCGATCACGCCGATGATATGCAGCACGATGTCCTTGGCGCTGACGCCGGCGCCGACCTGGCCATCGACGCTGATCAGCATGCTCTTGGCTTTCTGCTGCACCACGGTCTGGGTCGCCAGCACGTGCTCGACCTCGGAGGTGCCGATGCCGAAGGCCAGGCAGCCCAGCGCGCCGTGCGTGGAGGTGTGGGAGTCGCCACAGACCACCGTCATGCCGGGCAGGGTAGCGCCCTGCTCCGGACCGATGACATGGACGATGCCCTGGCGGACGTCGTTCATGCCGAACAGGGTGATGCCGTACTCACGGCAGTTGGCATCCAGCGTGTCGACCTGCAGCCGGGAGACCGGATCGGCGATGCCCCGGGCGCGGTCGACGGTCGGAACGTTGTGATCCGCCACCGCCAGATTCGCCGAC
>JAJUFY010000340.1 GCA_029263635.1 Ectothiorhodospiraceae bacterium
AGGTCGATGGCCGCATCGAGCAGGGTGCGGCCGGGGAAGGAATAGCGCACCAGGATCCAGGCCAGCAGCAGGCCGAAGAACAGGTTGAAGGTAGCCGCACCGAAGGCCGCCTGCAGGGTGACCCGGTAGGCGGCGACAGCCCGTTCCGAGGTGGCGAGGGCCCAGAATTCGGCCGCGCCCAGGCCGGCGGCTTTCAGCACCAGACCGGCCAGGGGCAGCAGGATCACGATGCCAATGAACAGCATGGTGATACCCATGGTGAGCCCGAAGCCAGGCAGGACCCGTTTCTTGCGTGGCAGTGGCAATACAGCAGCGACCATGATGTATCCGTCGAAAAGTAAGGCCGGCTCCTGCAAGCTGCCGGAGCCGGCCGGGCGTTGAAAGGGGCTCTAACGCCGGGTCTTGCGCATCAGCTGGTCGAACAGCGCGTCGGACGCGAAGTGGATGCGCTGGATCGTGTCCCAGTCCCCGATGAATTCCTCGACCTTGACGAACTCGGTCGGCGGGAACTGGTCGGCGTACTTCTTGGCGACGGCCGGCGAGCGCACCCGATAGTAGCGCTGCGCTATCAGCTCCTGGCCGGCGTCGCTGTAGAGGTAGTTCAGATACGCTTCGGCCAGCTTGCGGGTGCCGCGCCGGTCGGCCACCTTGTCGACCACGGCGACCGGGAAATCGGCCACCACGGTGACCGACGGCACGACCACCTGGAAGGCCTCGTCGCCGTACTCGCGGCGGATGTTATGGGTCTCGGCCTCGAAGGTGATCAGCACGTCGCCGATCTTGCGCTCGACGAAGGTGGTCGTCGCGCCGCGGCCGCCGGTGTCGAATACCGGCACGTTGCCGAGGAACTTCGCCATGAACTCCTTCATGCGCGCCTCGTCGCCGCCGTACTGCTTGTGCGCCCAGGACCAGGCCCCGAGGTAGGTGTAGCGGGCATTGCCGGAGGTCTTGGGGTTGGGGAAGACCACCTTGACGTCGTCGCGGGCCAGATCGCCCCAGTCCTTGATGTTCTTGGGGTTGCCCTTGCGCACCAGGAAGGCCGGCGCCGAGTAGTACGGCGAGCTGTCGTGCGGCAGCCGGGCCTTCCAGTCCTCCGCGATCAGGCCGTTCTTGGCCAGGATCTCGATGTCCGGATACTGGTTGAAGGTCACCACATCGGCGGCCAGGCCTTCGAGGATGGCGCGGGCCTGCCGCGACGTGCCGGCATGCGATTGCTTGATCTGCGCGTCCTCCCCGGTCTTGGCCTTCCAGTCGGCCAGGAAGCGCGGATTGATCTCGGCGAACAGCTCACGGCCGATGTCGTAGGAGGCATTGAGAATTTCGGTGGCGGCCTGGGCCGGCGCCGCAGCGATGCTGGCCGCCAGGACCAGTCCCCCAAGCAGACGGTGCTTCATACGTACTCCATGGACCACAACAGCAGGAGGAGAAGGTTCGAGCGCATACTAAGGAGTCGCATGGATAGCTCAAAAGAATAAGAAGGCATGTGCTTATGCAGCCATGTGATCGCTGCCCATATTCCCTTAACGCATAGCTGTAGCAGTAAATATTCCTTTGTTGTCGGCCCCGCGGCCCGTATGGTAGCGCTCTGACCGGAAAGGAGGCAGTCCGCATGAGCATTACCGTGCGACACGTTCATAAGCGCTTCGGCGACTTCGTCGCCCTGAACGACGTGGATCTCGAGATCCCGCAGGGCGAGCTCGTGGCGCTACTGGGCCCGTCCGGCTCCGGCAAGACCACGCTGCTGCGCGTCATCGCCGGCCTGGAGCAGCCCGATGCCGGGCGGATTCTCTTCCACGACGAAGACGCGACCGATATCCATGTGCGTGAGCGCAAGGTCGGCTTCGTATTCCAGCACTACGCCCTGTTTCGGCACATGACGGTGTTCGAGAACATCGCCTTCGGGCTGCGGGTGCGCCCGCGCCGCGAGCGGCCGAAGGCGGCGGCGATCCGGGCGCGGGTGCAGGAACTGCTGGAACTGGTGCAGCTCGGCGGGCTGGCCGATCGCTATCCCTCGCAGCTGTCCGGCGGCCAGCGGCAGCGGGTGGCGCTGGCCCGGGCGCTGGCGGTCGAGCCCAAGGTGCTGCTGCTCGATGAGCCCTTCGGGGCGCTGGATGCGCAGGTCCGCAAGGACCTCAGGCGCTGGCTGCGCCGGCTGCACGACGAGATTCACGTCACCAGCGTGTTCGTCACCCACGATCAGGAAGAAGCCCTGGAAGTGGCCGACCGCATCGTGGTCATGAACCGCGGCAACATCGAGCAGATCGGCACCCCGGAAGAGGTCTACGACCATCCGGCCACGCCGTTCGTCTACCAGTTCCTCGGCCAGGTCAACCTGTTCCATGGCCGCGTCGCCCGCGGCAAGGCTCATATTGGTGCCCTGGAGATTCCGGTGCCGGAACACGCCGAGACGGAAGACAGCGCCGCCATCGCCTACGTCCGGCCGCATGAATGGGAGGTGCTCGGCCAGCCGGCGGCGGATGCGATCGAGGCCCGGGTTGAGGATATCGCCATCGTCGGCCCGGCGGTACGGGTCGAGTTCACTGCGCAGCCGAGCGGCACGCCGGTGTCCGTCGAGCTGGACAAGGCTCGCTACCGCCAGC
>JAJUFY010000008.1 GCA_029263635.1 Ectothiorhodospiraceae bacterium
AGGCAGGCGGGACTGCCTCAGCCCGTCCCGGTCGAGAGCAGCCTGTCGGGGGAGTTCCCCAGCTTGTTCGGCCTGGCCGGGCTGGATACCTTGGGGCTGTCTCAGGGATGCGTGACGACTGCAGGGAAGCAGCCGGAGCGCAAGAGACTGCAAGGCCAGGGAGGGCCGTAGCGGCTGCCGTTGCCAGGATGGCGAAGTGGACAGGAGGTTCTGGCAGCCGCCCTTGCCGGGGGAACCCGAAGGCGTGCTAGGTGTTTCCACTGTTACCTGCTTGCTGACGGCTCGCTATCCTGGGCCTGATCTCAAGGACGAGACAACGGCCGCATCGGACTCGCGGCAATAGGTAACACGACAGGGACGACCGGCCGGCCAGGAAGGCCACTGATGGACTGCCGTCGCCAGCGGATGGCACCGGGAGACAGGAACGTCTCGGCAGTCCTTTTTCTTAAGCGCAGCAGGCGGCCGAACACGGTCTGCCGCAGTCTCGCGCCTGCGATCAGTCCACCCCCGCCGTCGGTCTGCTTCCGAACCCTTCGCACAGCGTCACGCTGGCCTGTCCGGACGACGGCAGCCTGCCAAGGGTAAGCCCGTAGCCAGCCGCGCCCGCTCGGCGCGCTTGCCCTGCAATGTCGTAGTATGCTGATCCTTCGGCACCTTTTCGCGACCTGGATATCGGTACGAGCCGGGGCCGCAAGGTACACTATGCGCCTCCCCGACGGTCGGCTTGCAATCTCGCTCTGCCCTGTCGGGCGCGGGGTCCGCCATGAATGCCAAACAAACAATAACCAATCCCTACGTGCCGCCGAAACGGCCGGTGCTGATGGCCGGCTGCAACGGCCTGCCGAAGCTCGTGATGACGGCTCCCGATGGCGCCAGCGCCGAGGTGTACCTGCACGGTGCCCAGGTGACGTCGTGGATTCCGGCCGGCGGCAGGGAATGGCTGTTCGTCAGCCGCGGCAATGCCTTCCGCGAGGATGACGCCATTCGCGGCGGCGTGCCGGTGATCTTCCCCCAGGTCGGCTCCGATGGTCGCTTGCCGCGACACGGATTTGCCCGCACCCTGGACTGGGAGCTGGTGCAAGTGCGGCAGGACGCCGACGGCAGCGTTGCTGCCGGCTTTCGGCTTACCGATTCGCGCGCCTCGTGGCGGCTCTGGCGGCATCGCTTCCTGTTCGAGTTGCAGGTGACGGTAGGCGGTTCGGCGCTCGACCTCCGCTGGCGGGTCACCAATACCGGCAAGAAGCGGTTCCGCTTCACGGCGGGCCTGCACGCCTATCTGCGGCTAACGGAAGGACTGGCGCAGGCGCGGCTGCTCGGCCTCGAAGGCCGGTGCTATCGCAACCGGCAGGACGGCAGCGAGTGCACCGACCCGGAATGCGTGCTCAACGCCGATGATGGCTGCGGCCGGTTTTACCCGGACGCTGCGGCGCCGCTGTTGCTCCGCGACGGCGGGCGGACGCTGCGGATCACCGCCGCGGGCCTGCCGGACGTGGGGTTATGGTGCCCAAGCCAGGGAGAGGCCGCCAGGCTGCTGGACCTGGAGGCCGACGAGTGGAATGAGTTCATCCGCATCGAAACCGCGGCCGCCGAGCAACCGCTTTGGTTGCAGCCGGGCGAGACCTGGGAGGGGAGACAGACCCTGACCGCCGACGAGCCTCCCTTGCTGTCTACCAAATAAGCGGCAGCCGGCGCTGCCTGACGCAGGACGCGCGCAAGAGCGGTCGGGAAGAAAACGCGGCAAGGATGCCGCGCATGCGGGAAATCGACGACAGCAAACACGGAACCAGGGAATGGAACACCGTCTGTGGCTTGCCGCCATCCTGTTCAGCAGCAGCGCCGTGCCGGTTGCCGCCCAGACCGGCGGCGTGGTGCTGGAGCCCATCGTCATTACCGCCCAGCGCAGCGACGCCGACTGGCTGGAAACCCCGGCCGCGGTCGGCATCGTCGATCTGCAGCGCACCCAGCAGGGAGCGCGCAATCTTGCCATCGACGAGGCGCTGCGCCGGCTGCCCGGCATCTACATACAGAACCGCTACAATTTCGCCCAGGGAGAGCGGCTGTCGATCCGCGGCTTCGGTGCCAGGGCCAACTTCGGCATCCGCGGCATTCGCGTGCTGGTCGACGGCCTGCCGCTGACCCTGCCCGACGGCCAGACCGAGCTCGGCGGACTGGATCTGGGGCTGGTCGAGCGCGCCGAGCTGGTTCGCGGGCCTTCCTCCGCGCTCTACGGCAATGCCGCCGGCGGAGTGCTGTTGCTGAACACCGGCGCGCCGCCGGAGCCGGCCGCCGAGCTGACCGTGACCGCCGGCGAGCTCGATTTCGGCTCGCTGCGGCTGGAGGCCGGCGGCCGCAAGGGCGATTTCAGCGCACTAGCATCGGTCAAGCACACCACCTTCGGCGGCTTCCGCCATCACAGCGATTTCGATGAGACTGCGTTCTACGGCAAGCTGGTGCGCGAGACGCGCAACGGCTCGTCGACGCTGATCCTGAATGTCTCGGAAACCACATCGGACGATCCGGGCGGACTGACCGCCGGGGAACTGCGGACCGGCCGCCGGCAGGCGGCAGGCAACAACCTGCGTTTCAATGCCGGCGAGGAGATCACCCAGAGCCGCCTGGGCTGGCTGCTGCGCCGGGAGCTGGGGGGTGGGCAGACCCTGGACCTGCGGGTGTTCGGCGGTTATCGCGAGTTCAGCAACCGATTGCCGTTCGAGAACGGCGGGCAGGTCGCCTTCGAGCGCATCCACTCCGGCTTCGGGCTGCAGTACACCGTGGTCGGCACGCTTCTCGGCCAGCCGAACCGTTTCATCGTCGGCCTGGACGCCGAACTGCAGCGGGACGATCGCCGCCGCTACGACAACCTGCCCGGCGGTATGCGGGGCGCGAAGACGCTCGACCAGCTGGAGAAGGTCGATGGGCTCGGCCTGTACGCCGCCAACACCTGGCAGCCGGCCGAGCGCTGGACGCTGATGGTCGGCCTGCGGGGCGATCGCGTGCGGCTGGCGGTGGATGACGATTTCATTGCGGCCGATGACCCTGACGATTCCGTCTCCCGCGACTACGATGAGCTGAGCGGTTCCATCGGTGTCGGCTACGCGCTGGCGCCGCGGCATCGGCTCTATGCCAATATCGGTACCGGTTTCGAGACCCCGACCACGGCCGAGCTGGCCAATCCCCAGGGCGGCGGCTTCAACCCGGGGCTGAAGGCGATGCGGGCGCGCAACATCGAGCTCGGCGTCAAGGGCGAGACCGCGCGGCTGCGCTATGACGCCGTGCTGTTCGACGTCCGGGTGGCAGACGACTTCGTCTCGTTCGAACGCCCTGGCGAGCCGGGCCGCTCTTTCTACCGCAACATCGATACCAGGCGGCAAGGGGTGGAGCTGGGGCTGGACTGGCGGCTGCGGCCGGAGTGGAGCGTCGGCGTAGGGTACACCTACAACCGGGCGCGCTTTGACGGCGGCGGCAACCTGCCCGGCATTCCGCGCCAGCACCTGTTCCTGGAGCTCGCGCACGATGCGCCGCGCCGCTTCGCGGCGATCCAGCTGGTTGCGGTCGACAGCATTGCCGCGGACGATGCCAATACCGTCGCCGTGGCCGGCTACGGTCTCGTCAACACCCGTGCCGGCATCCGCCGGCCGCTCGGCGCCCTGCAGACGGAGCTGTTCGCCGGCATCGACAACCTGCTCGACCGCGGCTACATCGACAATGTGCGCATCAACGCCGGCGGCGGCCGTTATTACGAGCCTGGCCCTGGCCGCTACGTCTATGCCGGGGCGACGCTGCGGTACTGACGCGGCAGATCCTTGTGCGCTGGCCGGCGTGATGAAGCCGGCCAGCCGCTGTGGTAAACCTTGTGCTTTCGTTCTTTGAGGAGAAGGAACATGCCGCACGCGATTCGCGTTCATGAGCACGGTGGGCCGGAGGTGTTGCGCTGGGAAGCCGTCGAGGTGCCGGCGCCGGGCCCGGGCGAAGTCCGCATCCGCCATACCGCGGTGGGCTTGAACTTCATCGATGTCTATTACCGCACCGGCCTCTATCCGGCGCCGAGCCTGCCTTTCGTGCCCGGTGCCGAAGGCGCCGGCGTGGTGGAGGAAACCGGCCCGGGGGTGACCGAATTCAAGCCTGGGGACCGGGTCGCCTATGCCGGCACCGGCCTGGGTTCCTATGCCGAGGAGCGGGTCATCGTCGCCGACCGGCTGGTGAAGCTGCCGGACGGCATCGACGACACCACCGCTGCCGCCATGATGCTCAAGGGCATGACCGCCCAGTACCTGCTGCGCCGCACCTTCCGCGTCGAGGCCGGCAACACCATTCTCATCCACGCGGCGGCCGGCGGCGTCGGCAAGATCGTCTGCCAGTGGGCCAAGCACCTGGGCGCCACCGTGATCGGCACGGTCGGCAGCGATGAGAAAGCCGAACAGGTGCGCCAGCTCGGTGCCGACCATGTGATTGTCTACAGCCGCGAGGATTTCGTCGCCCGTACCCGTGAGATCACCGACGGCCGCGGCGTCGACGTGGTGTACGACTCGGTCGGCAAGGCCACTTTCCTGAAGTCGCTGGACTGCCTGCGCCCGCTCGGGATGATGGTCAGCTTCGGCCAGTCCTCCGGCAAGATGGACCCGATCGAAGTCGGCCTGCTGGCGCAGAAGGGCTGCCTGTTCCTGACCCGTCCGAACCTGGCCGCCTATACCGCCAGCCGCGAGGATCTGGTCGCTACCGCGCAGGATCTGTTCGACGTGGTCCAGTCCGGCAAGGTACGCATCGATGTCGGCCGCAGCTTCGCTCTCAAGGATGCCGCCGAGGCGCATCGGGTGCTGGAGGCGAGGCAGACCACCGGCTCCACGGTGTTGCTGCCCTGAGCGAAGACGATCCGCGCCACCTGGCGATCTACGCTGCCGTGCGGGCCATCCCCGCCGGCCGGGTTGCCACCTATGGCGGGGTGGCGGCCGTGGCCGGCCTGCCGCGGCGCGCCCGCCTGGTCGGCCGCGCTTTGCGCGGCTGCCCGGCCGACGTGCCCTGGCACCGGGTGGTCGCCTCTCCCGGCCGCATCGCTTTCCCGCCCGGCAGCGAGGACTACGAGGAACAGCTGCGGCGGCTGCAGGCCGAGGGTGTTGCCTGCCTGGGCGGTCGGATCGACATGCGGCGCTTCGGCTGGCACGGTGCCGATCTGGATGCGCTGCTGTGGGGGCCGGATTGAGGGGCCCCGGCCGAGATCAGGCCTGTCCCCCGTGCCCGTGTTAAGACGATGAGGCGGGGCTACGACACGCTGCCGATCCGCCCTGCCGTTTGCTACTCCGTGCGTACCTGCGCCAGGGCGCGTTGCTCGGCGTCGGAGAGCCGCAGCCGCGGCACCGCGGTGTGCTCGAGAGCCTCGCGGTAGCGGGCGCGGGCGGCATCGGTGTCGCCCATGTGCTCCAGCAGCGCGCCCAGCAGGTAGTCGCTCAGGGCGTCAGGGCGGCGGGCGGCGGCGGCTTCCAGGTAGCTGCGGGCCCGGCCCCAGATTTGGGCCTTGAGCGCGAGCCGGCCGGCGGCCTGCAGCAAGGCGGGATCTTCCGGGCGTTCCTGCAGCCATCGCTCGACCTGGGACAGCGCCCTGTCCGGGGCCGATACTTCCAGCGCGCCGTAGCGCTGGATCAGCTCGGCATCGTAGCTCCGGCCGAGCTGGCCGCGCAGCAGCTGCTCGGCTTCGTCGGCGCGGCCATGCTTGGCCAGCCCGTCGACATAGATCCGGAGCAGCTCCGGATCCTGCCGCAGCGGCTTGGCCAGGCCGTTCCATGCCGCCTCCAGCGCGCCGGCATTGCGCCGGGAAGCCCGGGTCAGCCGGTGCAGGGCCGCGGCCCGCTCCAGCCGGCGCAGTGCCGCTTCATCGACGGCCTGATGCTTGCGGGCGGCAGGCAGCAGCGAGTCGATGTGCTCCCACTCGTCCAGCGCCTCGCAGGCGCGCAGCAGCATCGCCAGCACGCGCGGCTGGTTCGGGGTGGTTTCGTTCAGGTAGTTCAGGGTTGCCAGCGCCCTTTCCCACTGACGCGATTCGATCTGCAGCTGCGCCTGGATCAGGCCGACGGCCAGCCCGGCCTTGGCATTGGTCTTGTCGGCCAGGGCCAGGTAGGTGTCGCGCTGCTCGTAGGCGCGGGCATGCTGAGCGGCGATAGCCGCGCCCAGGTAGTGCAGCAGGGGCGCATCGCTGCGATCGGCGTCCTTGAGCAGCAGCTTTTCGGCATCGCTGCTGCGACCTTCCGCCAGTCGCAGCAGGCCGCCGACCAGATGTGCGCGGGCCCGGTTCTCGCGCCGCCGGACCTGCCAGCGCCGGACGCGGTGCGGGATGCCGATCAGGCTGCGCAGGACGATGAGCAGCGCGTACAGCGAGGCCAGACCGGCAACCACGATCAGCACGAACAGCAGCACGCTGGTCTGCAGCGTCCACTCGCCCAGGCTGATGATCACCAGGCCGCCCAGCCGGTGCAGCCAGAGCGCGGCGTAGACGCTCAGCAGGAGGATCAGGAGGGCGGCGATCAGCTTACGCATGACGTCCTCAGTACCGGGTGACCGGTTCCAGCAGCGGCGCCAGATCCGGCAGATCGGGTTGGATGTCCACCGCCCGGAGCGCGGCGATTTCTGCCAGCGCCGCGTCCACTGCCGGTTCGCCGCGTAGGAAATAGCGCTCCAGCCATTCGGCGGCACGATCCAGGCTGCTCTGGTAAATGGCCTGGTCGCCCTGGATCAGCGCCAGCCGCGCCGCCTCAAGCCGCAGCCGCAGGTTGTGGTAGAGGAAGTAGCGCTCTTCCGGCACGATCAGCGGTTCCGCCGGCTTGCCGCGCTGGACCAGCACCAGCTGGCCGAGCGTGTCCCGGAAGCGCTGCCAGGCGCGTTCGAGCCGCGCCCGCCAGTCGCCAGGGGCGGGGTCGCCATCGGCCGGCGGCGCTTGCTGCTGCAGCATGGCCTCGTCCAGGGGCTGGTTCAGCGGCAGGATGTCGATCTTGGTAACCAGCGCATCGATGCGGCGTGCCAGCTCGGGGGTATCCGGCACGTCGACCGCCACCAGCCGGTTGATGGCGCGGTTGACGGCCTGCCGCTCGGCAATGGCGCGGCTGTTGAGGCGGGACAGCAGCTCATCGGCCATTTTCAGCGCCGCCAGCGCGCCGTCGACATCGCGTTGCAGGCCGATGCGGATGACTGCGAGGTTGGCGAGGTAGGCAGCTTCGGCGCGCAGCCATTCGCCGTGCCGGGCCTGGGTCTGGACGTCCAGCCGGCCCAGCCGCTCCTGCACCGTTTCCTGTGTGCGCTGCAGGGTTTCCAGTTGCTGCCGCAGTGCCTCGGTATTGGCGTCCGCGTCCTGTGAGAGGGACTGCAGGCGCTCTTGCAGGGCGCTGTCGGCTGCGGCCAGCTGCTCGGCGCGCTCGGCAAGCGCGGCATTGCTGGCCAGGGTCCGCTGGCCGGCGGCGAGCCGCTGTTGCTGATCCCACAGGTAGTAGCCGCCGCCGGCGGCCAGCAGCAGCGCCAGGAGCGCGATCAGCAGCGCCAGAACGGCAAGCGCCCGGCGCGATGCCTCGGAGGGCGTGGGGGAAGACGGCTCGATCCTGGAGGGGGCCGAAACCGGCGTCTGCTCGTTCGAGGCCGGCTGCTTGTCCGTTGGTTCCGTCATGACCGTTCCGATTCTGGTTGTTGGGCGCGACCGCCAGCCTGTCGCGAATCCCCAGCATGGCCTTCTGGCGGATTAAGCTTAAACAAGCCGTCCTGACCGGTCACCATCGGCATATCCCCACATGGGTGCCGACCGGCCGCCGGCAAAGCTTTACCGGCAGTCTCTGTCAGCCGTCCTGTTGCTGCAAAGCCGCCAGGATCTCGCCGCCGCCGCGGGCCAGCAGCTCGTCGCCGAGCCGGGTGCCCAGCTCCTCGGCCTGATCCAGCGCGCCGCGGATCTCGCCGCGCAGGATGCGCTTGCCGTCCGGCGTGCCGACCAGCCCGCGCAGATACAGCTCGCCGTTCTCGATCAATGCATAAGCGCCCATCGGCACCTGACAGCTGCCCTGCAGGCGGGCGCTCATGGCCCGCTCGGCGGTCACCCGGATCTGGCTGGGTTCGTGGCGCAGAGGCGCGATCAGGGCGTTCACGCGCGGATCGTCGATCCGGCATTCGATGCCCAGTGCACCCTGGCCGACCGCCGGCAGGCTCTCTTCCGGCGTGATCACGGCGCGGATGCGCTCGGTCAGGCCGAGCCGCTTGAGTCCGGAAGCCGCCAGCACGATGGCGTCGTATTCGCCGGCATCGAGCTTGGCCAGCCGGGTGTTGACGTTGCCGCGCAGCACGCTGATCTTCAGGTCCGGCCGCCGGGCCAGCAGCTGGCACTGGCGGCGCAAGCTGGCGGTGCCGACGTGAGCGCCCTGCGGCAGCTCCGTGACCTGCGCGTAATGGTTGGAGACGAAGGCGTCGCAGGGGTCCTCGCGCTCCATGATCACCGGCAGGTGCAGTCCCGGCGGGAAATGCGGCGGCACGTCTTTCATGGAATGCACGGCGATGTCGGCGCGGCCGTCCAGCAGCCCCTCTTCCAGTTCCTTGACGAACAGGCCCTTGCCGCCGAGCTTGGCCAGCGGCGCGTCGAGGATCTTGTCGCCCTTGGTGGTCATCCCGACCAGCTCGACCGTCAGTCCCGGATGATGACGACGGAGCTCAGCGGCGACGTACTCGGCCTGCCAGACGGCGAGCGGGCTCTTGCGGGTGGCGATGCGAAGGATGTGGTCGGACATGGCGGGCGGCCCGTGTAAAAGGCATTAGCATGCCACGTGCGGAAGCGGGGGTCACGGCGCCAGCCCTGTCGGGCTCCAGGCGCAGCGGTGCTGCGCCTGCTCCGCTCCCTGGGGCCGGATCTTGTCCACATGGCGGTTGGGTGGAGGAGAAACGTGGCGGGCGGCTGGGGCGGCTGTCGGTTCATCAGCGTTCGCTTTAATAATTCAATGACTTATGTGCCTGGCTAGTTTTCCGCCGGGCGGCGGAAGCCCTGGTCGGTACACGCCCGGCGGCGGGTTTCCAGATGTTTTCCACCGAGTTATCCACAGGTTTTGTGGGTAAGCCGGAATCCGGCCAGGCCATCAACGCCTTAGAGCGGCTCGCCCGGTTCTTCCAGACGCCGGCCGCCACGCCGTCGGGCAAGTGTGGCTGGAGCCCCACGATCGGCTACGCAGGACCCTGGCGCAGGCTCTATACTGTGCGGCCCGCCACGCGTCAGAGACGGAGAGCCCCATGCGCGAGAAGACCTCGAGCCAGTTGTGGACCGGCCGCTTCAGCGAAGCCACCGACAGCTTCGTCGAACAGTTCACGGCCTCCGAGCACTTCGACCGCCGGCTGTTCCGTCACGACATCCGGGGGTCTATCGCCCACGCCCGTATGCTGCACAAGATCGGCGTGCTCAGCGCCGCCGAGCTGGATGCCATCGTCAACGGCCTGGAGGCCATCCTCACCGATATCGAGCGCGGCGATTTCGCCTGGTTGCCGGAGCTCGAAGACGTGCACATGAACATCGAGAAGCGGCTCACCGACCGCATCGGCGACGCCGGCAAGAAGCTGCACACGGGGCGCTCGCGCAACGATCAGGTCGCCACTGACGTGCGGCTGTTCCTGCGCGATGCCATCGACGAGATCACCGCCGAGCTGGTGCGCTTCCAGCGCGGACTGGTGGAGCTGGCCGACCGTCAGGCGGAGACCATCATGCCCGGCTTCACTCACATGCAGGTGGCGCAGCCGATCACCTTCGGCCACCACATGCTGGCCTGGTACGAAATGCTGGTGCGCGATCAGGAGCGGCTGGCCGACTGCCGCAAGCGGGTTAACGTGATGCCGCTCGGCTCGGCGGCGCTGGCCGGTACCAGCTTCCCGATCGACCGTGAGTTCACCGCCCGCGAGCTCGGCTTCGAACGGCCGAGCCGCAACTCGCTGGATGCGGTCTCCGATCGTGATTTCGCCATCGAGTTCGTCTCCGCCTGCGCGCTGATCATGACCCATCTGTCGCGCATGGCCGAGGAGATGATCCTGTGGGCTTCGCCGATACTCGGCTTCATCGAGCTGCCGGATCGCTACTGCACCGGCTCCAGCATCATGCCGCAGAAGAAGAATCCCGATGTCGCCGAGCTGGTGCGCGGCAAGACCGCCCGCGTGCACGGCCATCTGGTGGCGCTCAATACGCTGATGAAGGGCCAGCCCCTGGCCTACAACCGCGACAACCAGGAAGACAAGGAGCCGCTGTTCGACACCATCGACACCGTGCGCGACTCGCTGCACGCCTTCGCCGACATGGTGCCGAACATGCAGGTGCACGCCAGCCGCATGTACGAGGCTGCCCGCAAGGGCTTCGCCACTGCCACCGACCTGGCCGACTACCTGGTGCGCAAGGGCGTGCCGTTCCGCGACGCCCACGAGATCGTCGGCAAGGCTGTGCGGTACGGAGTCGAAAAGGACAAGGACCTGAGCGACATGACGCTGGAGGAGCTGCGGCAGTTCTCCCAGACCATCGATGCCGATGTCTTCACCGTGCTGACCTTGGAAGGCTCGGTCGCCGCTCGCAATCACCTTGGCGGTACGGCGCCGGCCCAGGTGCGGGCCCAGGTGGCCCTGGCCCGCGAGCGGCTGGCGCAGTTCGACTGAGAGGCCGGCCGGAGCCGGCCTCGGTACCGGGGTCCGACCGAGCGCGTGGCTCGCGGACGGGTCCATTCGCGCCCGTAGCCTGTCCCTTCGCCGCCGGTGCCGCGAAGGGTTAGACTGGGCGCCTTCGACAAGGAGGTTCACCATGCCCCGTATTTTCGACGACAACGCGCAGGCGATCGGCGGCACGCCGCTGGTGCGCCTGCATCGGCTCAGCAAGGGCAATGTGATCGCCAAGATCGAGGGCCGCAATCCGGCCGCCTCGGTCAAGGATCGCATCGGCACTGCCATGGTCGAGGCGGCGGAGCGGGACGGCCTGCTCGGTCCCGGCAAGGAAATCATCGAGCCGACCAGCGGCAACACCGGCATTGCCCTCGCCTTCGTCGGCGCTGCCCGTGGCTATCCGGTGACGCTGACCATGCCGGCCAGCATGAGCCTGGAGCGGCGCAAGCTGCTGAAGGCGCTGGGCGCCAAGCTGGTGCTCACCGACCCCGCCCAGGGCATGCGCGGGGCGGTCGAGAAAGCGGAGCAGATGCGCGCCGCCGAGCCGGACCGCTATGTGCTGCTGCAGCAGTTCGACAATCCCGCCAATCCGGCTATACACGAAACCACCACCGGTCCCGAGATCTGGAACGACACCGACGGCCAGATCGACGTGCTGGTGGCCGGTGTTGGCACCGGCGGCACCATCACCGGCGTGTCGCGCTACATCAAGCAGACCCAGGGCAAGCCGATCCTGAGCGTGGCGGTGGAGCCGGCCGAGTCGCCGGTGATTACCCAGCGGCTGGCCGGCGAACCGCTGAAGCCGGGGCCCCACAAGATCCAGGGCATCGGCGCCAACTTCGTGCCGAACAACCTGGATCTGTCGCTGGTCGACCGGGTCGAACGCGTCAATGCCGAGGAAGCCATCGACACGGCGCGCCGGCTGATGCAGGAAGAAGGCATTCTCGCCGGCATCTCCGGCGGAGCCGCGGCCGCCGCCGCGCTGCGCATCGCCGCCGAGCCGGAATTTGCCGACAAGACCATCGTCGTGGTGCTGCCCGATTCCGGCGAACGCTACCTGTCGACGGTGCTGTTCGCTGGCATGTTCGGCGAGCTGGAGACCGTGCAGTAAGCCGTCGCCTCGGCTTAGAGCATGGGCGGATAGCCCGGGCGGGCTGCCGCTACATCAGCCGCTCGCGCGCGAACCACGCCCGTTTGCCGGCGAAGTCGAACTGCAGCTGGTCGTCGAGTTCCAGCGAAAAGCGCGCGGTGGCGGTGTGGCCGCCGTCCGGATGCAGGGTGTGCAGGAACAGGCCGTCGATGCGGTATTCCAGTTCGAAGACGGCCTGCCGGCTGTCGACGGTGATGGTATAGATCAGGACGCCGCCGGTCCTGAATTCCATGGCCGTGTCGGGCAGGATTTCCAAGCCCGGCTCGGCCCGCTGCAGCCGCCAGCGGCCGAGCAGCCAGGACGGCGGCGGATCGCCCTGCGGCGCTCGAGTCATTACAGCCTCCGTTAGGCGCCGGCTATTGCCGCGCCAGCCAGACGGCAAGCCCCTGAGTATTCAGGGCGATATCCACCGTCAGGAATTGTGCAGCCTCCTCCGCCGACATCGCCGTGCCGTGCGCCGCCAGCCGCTGCAGCAGGTGCCCGCGCATCCCCTCGGCGATGGCCTGCTGCGGATCTGCCGCCTCGCGTGCGGCGCGGGCGATGGCGACATAGGCATCGACATCGGCATGCAGGTCGGCGGCCAGGCGCGGCAGATCGGTCACCCGGCTGTAGTGGGTAAGGTAGGCGGCCTCGGGATTAAAGCTCATCAGCCGGTCGATCGACGCGTGCAGAGCCTCCGGGTCGAACTGTACCGGGGTGCTGGTGACGAAGATGAACGGCCCTTTCGGCGAAGCGAGTTCGCGATAGGAGATGCCGAAGGTGTCGCCGGTGAAGACGGCGTTGGCGTCGTGGTCGACGATGCAGTAGTGGTGCGCGGCGTGGCCGGGCGTGTGTATGAACAGCAGGCGGCTGCGACCGAGCAGGAGTTCCTCGCCATCGCCGATCTCGACCACGCGCTCGGAGGCCACCGGGACGATCTCGCCGAACAGGCTGCGGAAGGCCTGCTCGCCGTAGACGGCAATGGAGCTCGCGATCAGCTGGTCCGGCTGCACCATGTGGCGGGCGCCGCGCGGATGCACCACCAGCCGCGCGTTGGGCAGGGCCTGCATGAGCGCCCCGGCGCCGCCGGCATGGTCGAGATGGACATGGGTGACCAGCACGTAGTCTACCTGCTCACGGCCGATGCCCTTGCGTTCCAGGGTGGCGAGCAGGTGCGGGACGGAATGCGAGGTGCCGGTGTCGACGAAGGCGGCCCGGCCGTCGCGGACGATCAGGTGGCTGGCGTCCAGATAGGGACGGACGTAGTCCGTGTCGATCGCAGTGATGCCGTGCGGGTAATCGTCGTAGCGTGGGTTCTGCATGGGTCGAGCACCTCCTGTGGCCAGCGGCTCAGTCTAGCACCCTGCCCGCGCTAGGAATGCACCGCCTCCTGTGGCCGGCCGCTCCGGGCCGCTTCAGGCGCAGGTCCCTGATCCGCCGGGCGCGACAGGATCCGGATCTCCCCGGTCTTTTCCGGATAGCGGCCGATCTTGTCGGCATAGAAGGCGCGAATGTGTTCCAGATCCGCTTCCAGGTCGCCGCTGGGCAGGAAGGGTTCGCTGATGCCCATGCGCTTGCGACGGTAGTCGATATAGCCCATCGCCAGCGGCACTTTGGCCGCCAGGGCCGTGTAGTAGAAGCCGCTCTTCCAGTTGGGCGTGTAGCTGCGGGTGCCTTCCGGCGTGATGGCGATCACCAGCCGCTCGCGGCGGGCGAACACGTCGGCCAGCTGCTGGATGACGTTGTTCCGCGACCGGCGGTCGACCGGGATGCCGCCCAGCCAGCGCATCAGCCAGCCGTACGGCCAACGGAACAGGGTGTGCTTGCCGACCCAATGCAGCTGCAGGCCGAGCGCCATCTTGCCGAGGTAGCCGTACGGGAAGTCCCAGTTCGACGTATGCGGCGCGACGATGAGCACGTACTTGGCCGGCGGCGGGATATAGGGATCGACTTCCCAGCCGACGAGCTGGAGCAGTCGGCGGGCGATACGCTGACGCAAGGTCGTGGTGGGCTGGGTCATGGTGCTCCTCCGCCACATCCCTGCTGGCTTTTTTACATCCGGTGGATCGAATGGCGCCGAAGCATAGCCGATTGTCCGGCGCCAGGCATGGATTCTGTCAAAAAACGCGCTCTTGCCGGCCCTTAGAGCAGCCAGGGGAACGGATGGTGAGCGCGGGCGACGTTGTAGATGTAGGCGAAGACGACCAGCGCCGCGACGAAAGCGGCGATTCGCGTCCCCTTGCTGCGTCCTGGCCGCAGCGCCACCATGCCGAGGCCGATATAGGCGACCAGTCCGAGCACCTTGGCGGTCAGCCAGCCATGGACGAACGGGTACTGGTGGATGAGCGCGGCGAGGGTGAGGGCGCTGACCAGCAGCACCGTGTCATTGATATGCGGCACGATGCGCACCCAGCGCTTCTGCAGCAGCTCCGGCTTGAACATCATCCACAGGCCTCGCAAGACGAACAGCGCGATCGTGATGTAGACGGTGGTGATGTGCAGGTGCTTGATTCCGAGGTACATGGCGGCCGGTATGTTTGCTTGTGACGAACAGCGCTCAGGTTACCACGGCTGGCGGCGGATCAGTCGTTGGCCGCCGAATCCGGCAGGGCCCTAGGCGCGGCGGCGCGGCCGGTCCAGCCGGCCAGATTGCTCTCGACCAGGTCGGCCAGCAGTTCGATGTGGGGCTGGTCGTCGTTCAGGCACGGAATGTAATGGAATTGCTCGCCGCCGGCGTTGAGGAAGAGCGCGCGGTTGACCATGGCGTTCTCTTCCAGCGTTTCCAGGCAGTCGGCGGCAAAGCCGGGACAGGCCAGATCGACCCGGCGCACGCCGCTCCGGGCCAGCTGTTCGAGGGTCTTGTCGGTGTATGGCGTCAGCCACTGCTGCGGCCCGAAGCGGGACTGGAAAGTGACTATCCAGTCGCCGTCAGCGAGCCCCAGGCGCTCGGCGATCAGCCGGCCGCTGGCATGGCACTGCTCGGCGTAGGGATCGCCCCGGCTGACATAGCGCTTCGGGATGCCGTGGAAAGACAGCAGCAGTCGCTCGCCGCGGCCGTGCGCCTGCCAATGGTCACGGATCTTGTCGGCAATGGCATCGATATAGCCGGGATCGGCATGGTAGTCGCGCACGAAACGCAGGGCCGGGATGTCCCGCTGGCGGCGCAGCACGGCGGCCACCGCATCCATGACCGAGGCGGTGGTCGTGGCCGAATACTGCGGATACAGCGGCAGCACCAGCAGCCGCCGCACGCCGGCGTCGGCCAGCTCCCGCATGGCCGTGCCGATTGACGGCTTGCCGTAACGCATGGCGAGTGTCACCGGGATCGGCTGCCCCAGGCGTTGCCCGAGGCGTTCGGCCAGGGCCTGCTGCTGGCGGCGGGAGATCGCCAGCAGCGGCGAGCCCTGGTCCGTCCAGATCTTGGCGTAGGCCTGGGCCGACCGGGCTGGCCGGACCCTGAGGATCACTCCGTGCAGGATCGGCCGCCAGAGCAGGCGCGGGGTTTCCACCACCCGCGGGTCGGCCAGGAATTCCGCCAGGTAGCGCCGCAGTGCCCGCGGCGTCGGGGCATCGGGAGTGCCGAGGTTGACCAGCAGCACTCCGATGTCGTTCCCCGCGCGATGCTCCATGCCGCTCGCCTCAGGCGCTCTCGCTGTCGTCCTGGGCGGAATTGCCGGCCAGCAGCGAGGCTTCGACGCCGGCCAGCGCGCTCATGTTGACGATGCCGCGCACCGTGGTGCTCGGTGTCAGCACGTGGGCCGGCTTGTCGGTGCCAAGCAGGATCGGCCCGACCGTCACCGCGTCGGCCAGCGTGCGCAGCAGGTTGAAGGCGATGTTGGCAGCGTCCAGGTTCGGCATGATCAGCAGGTTGGCGGTTTCCTTGAAGCGGGCGTTCGGGAACACCCGCTCGCGGATCAGCGGCGAGATCGCCGCATCGGCCTGCATCTCGCCTTCCACCTGCAGCGAAGGATCCCGGTCCTCGATCAGCTGCAGCGCCTCCCGCATCTTGACCGCGGAAGGATCGTCGGAACCGCCGAAGCTGGAGTGAGACACCAGCGCCACCCGGGGCGTCAGCCCGAACCGGCGCACCGCATCGGCGGCCAGGATGGTCATCTCGGCGATCTGATGCGCGCTGGGGTTGGTGTTGACGTAGGTATCGCAGATGAACAGCGTGCCCTTGGGCATGATCAGCACGTTCAGCGCCGCCATGTTGCGCACGCCCGGACGGGGGCCGATCACCTGCTCGACATAGGTGAGCTGGTGGTGGTAGCGGCCGACCAGACCGCCCAGCATGGCATCGGCCTCGCCGCGGCGGACCATCAGCGCGGCAATGACGGTGTTGCGGGTGCGGACGATGTTGCGCGCCCGGGCCGGGGTCACGCCGCGCCGCTCCATGATGCTGTGGTAGAGCTGCCAGTACTCCTTGAAGCGCGGATCGTCTTCCGGATCCACCAGCTCGAAGTCGCGGTCGATCTCGAGCCGCAGGCCGAGCCGCTTGATGCGCATCTCCACCACCCGGCGGCGGCCGATCAGGATCGGCTTGACCAGGCCGTCGTCGAGCACGGCCTGCGTCGCCCGCAGCACCCGCTCCTCCTCGCCCTCGGCGTAGACCACCCGGCGCGGATCGAGCCGGGCGCGCTCGAAGATCGGCTTCATCACCAGCCCGGACTGGAACACGAACTGGTTCAGCTTGAGCTGGTAGGCGGTGAAGTCTTCGATCGGCCGGGTCGCCACGCCGGAATCCATCGCGGCCTTGGCCACGGCCGGCGCCACCCGCACGATCAGGCGCGGGTCGAACGGCTTGGGGATGATGTACTCGGGGCCGAACTGCAGCGGCTTGCCGCCGTAGGCGGCCACCACCAGGTCCGAGGCCTCCTGCTGCGCCAGGTCGGCGATGGCCTTCACTGCCGCCAGCTTCATCTCCTCGTTGATGGTGGTCGCGCCGACGTCCAGCGCGCCGCGGAAGATGAACGGGAAGCAGAGGACGTTGTTGACCTGGTTCGGGTAGTCGGAACGGCCGGTGGCGATGATGGCGTCCGGCCGCACTTCCTTGGCGAGCTCCGGCAGGATCTCGGGCACCGGGTTGGCCAGCGCCAGGATCAGCGGGTTTTCCGCCATCTCCTTGACCATTTCCTGCTTCAGCACGTCGGGGCCCGACAGGCCGAGGAAAATGTCCGCGCCCTTGATGGCCTCGCCCAGGGTGCGGCAGTCGGTGTCGGCGGCGTATTCCTGCTTGCGCGGGTCCATGGACACCGTGCGGCCCTGGTAGATGACGCCCTTGGAGTCGCAGGCGATGATGTTTTCCTTGCGGGCGCCCAGCGCCACCAGCAGGTCCAGGCAGGCGATGGCCGCCGCGCCGGCGCCGCTGGTGACGATCTTGACGTCTTCGATGTTCTTCCCGACCAGGCGCAGGCCGTTGACGATGGCGGCGGCGGAGACGATGGCGGTGCCGTGCTGGTC
>JAJUFY010000342.1 GCA_029263635.1 Ectothiorhodospiraceae bacterium
ATCTCGCCCAGCGCCTCCTGGGCCAGACGCAGGTCCTCGGCCAAGAGTTCCCCGGCCTGATGGGCCAGCAGCTGCTCGCGCCCCGCGGCCAGATAAGCCTGGGCACGATCGAGCGCCTCCAGATGACGGCGCCGGGCGATGAAGCTCCCCTGGCCGGTGTAGCCCATGCTGGCCTTGAGGTGCTCGCGCAGCAGCGGCAGGCCTTCGCCGCTGAGCGCCGACAGACGCACCTCCACGCCCTGCTCTGTGTCGACGATCCCGGGTTCCGCGCCGCTGAGATCGATCTTGTTGCGGACGATGGTAGTTCCGATGCCCGGTGGCAACCGGGTCAGTATCGCCTGCTCGGCTTCGCCCAGGCCGGCGCGGTCGTCGAGGATCAGGAGCAGGCGGTCGGCGTTGCCGATGGCCTGCCAGGCCCGGCGGATGCCTTCCTGCTCGACCGGATCGGCGCTGTCGCGCAAGCCCGCCGTGTCGATCACATGCAGCGGCATGCCGTCGAGGTGAATATGCTCGCGCAGCACATCGCGGGTCGTGCCGGCGATGTCGGTGACGATGGCCGCATCGTAGCCGGCCAGCCGGTTGAGCAGGCTGGACTTGCCGACATTGGGCTGGCCGGCGATCACCACCGTCATGCCGTCGCGCAGTACCTGGCCGCGGCGGGCGCTGGTCTGCACCTCGGCAAGCTGCGCGGCGATCGCGTCCAGGCGGCCGAGGACATCGCCCTCGCTGAGGAAATCGATTTCCTCGTCGGGAAAATCGATGGCCGATTCGACGTATACCCGCAGCTCGATCAGGCTCTCGACCAGCGCCTGCACGGCCTGGGAGAACTCCCCCTGCAAGGAGCGAACCGCCGCGCGGGCGGCCGCTTCGGTACTGGCGGCGATCAGGTCGGCGACTGCCTCGGCCTGCGCCAGGTCGAGCTTGCCGTTCAGGAAGGCGCGTTCGGAAAACTCGCCGGGCCGGGCCTGCCGCGCACCGAGCTCGATTACCCGGCGCAGCAGCCGGTCGAGCACCACCGGCCCGCCGTGACCGTGCAGTTCCAGGACATCCTCGCCGGTAAACGAGGCGGGGCCGGGGAAGTACAGCAGCAGGCCCTCGTCGATCAGTTCGCCGTCGGCGGTGCGGAAACGGGCGAAATGGGCATGCCGCGGCCGCGGCGCGGCGCCGAGCAGGGTCTCGGCAATGGCGCCGGCCGCCGGGCCCGAGGCCCGCACCATGCCGACGCCGCCCCGGCCTGGCGGGGTGGCGACGGCGCAGATAGTGTCGTCCCGCCCCACCATGCCGGCCACCGCTAGCTCTTCTTGGCGCCGCTTTCGATACGGCGCGTGATCAGCCACTGCTGGGCGATCGACAGCACGTTGTTGGTCACCCAGTACAGCACCAGGCCGGCCGGGAAGAACAGGAAGAACACCGTGAACACGATCGGCATGGCCATCATCACACGCTGCTGGATCGGGTCCAGCGGCGATGGGTTGAGCCGCTGCTGAATCAGCATCGACACTCCCATGAGGATGGGCAGCACATAGTACGGGTCACGCACCGACAGATCGGTGTACCACAGGATCCATTCGGCCTGACGCAGCTCCACGCTCTCCAGCAGCACCCAGTACAGCGCGATGAACACCGGGATCTGGATCAGGATCGGCAGACAGCCACCCAGCGGGTTGATCTTCTCCCGCTTGTAGAGCTCCATCAGCTCCTGGTTGAGCTTCTGGCGGTCGTCGCCATAGCGCTCCTTCAGGGCCTGCATCTTCGGCTGCATGGTGCGCATGCGCGCCATCGACCGGTAGCTGGTCTCGGAGAGCTTGTAGAACACGACCTTGATCAGCAGCGTCAGCAGCACGATCGACCAGCCCCAGTTGCCGACGAAGCTGTGTATCGTCTTCAACAGCCAGAACAGCGGCTTGGAGATGATGGTGAGCTTGCCGTAGTCGACCGTCAGCTCGAGATCGGGCGCCACCGCCGCCAGCCGGTCCTGATCCTTGGGACCGACGTACAGCTGGGCGCTGAACTGCGCCTGCCCGCCGCCGGCCTGCGCCGTCTGCCACGGCGAGGACGCGCCCAGCACGTACTGGCCGCTATCGGCATGGGTGTAGTAGCGGAAAGTGGCCTCCCGCGGCGGCACCCAGGCCGCAACGAAATAGTGCTGGAGCATGGCCAGCCAGCCGTTCTGGATATCCCGCTGCAGCGGCTTGTCGGCAATGTCGCCGAAGGAAATCTTCTGGTAGCGCTGCTCCGGCGAATGCAGCACGCCCCCGGTATAGCTCTGCGCTGCAAACAGAAGCCCGCCCGACTTGGCCGGCGCCGTGCGCCGCAGCTGCACGAACTGCCAGCCCTGCCAAGGCTGCTCGCTGTGGTTGGTGACCTGCTGCTGCAGGTCGATCAGATAGCGATTCCGGTGGAAAACGTAGCGCTTCTCGACCTCGATGCCATCGTCGGCGGTCCAGCGCAGGGTGACGGTCAGCTGGTCCTGGTCATCGGCCAGGCTGTAGCTGCTGGCGTCCGCCTGGAACAGGGCCTGGGGGCCGGGTGCCGGCGCATCCTTGGCCAGCAGTCCGGTCTGCGCGACGTAGACCAGGTCCGGACG
>JAJUFY010000073.1 GCA_029263635.1 Ectothiorhodospiraceae bacterium
ATCAACGAGCTGATCCAGCCAGGCGGCCGCCTGTACGAACAGCGCAACCTCGCCTGGAAGATGCTCAACGAGATCCCCGGCGTTTCCTGCGTGAAGCCGGAGGGCGCACTCTACCTGTTCCCGCGCCTGGACCCGGAAGTCTACCCGGTGACCAGCGATCGCCAGTTCGTGCTCGACCTGCTGCAGCAGAAACATCTGCTGCTGGTCGAAGGCACGGCCTTCAACTGGCCGTACCCGGACCATCTGCGGGTGGTGTTCCTGCCGCACGTCGACGTCCTCGAGGACGCGATCGGCCGGCTCCGCAGCTTCCTCGCCGGCTACCAACCGTAGAGCTCAGGCAACGCGCAAAACCGACAGCCGTCGCATGACGGCTGTCGGTCGCCATGAATGAGCCTTGCGCTGACCTGCTGCCTAGGTGGTGGTCAGGACGGCAACATCGTCGGCCTGCAGGCCCTTCTGGCCCTGCACGACGGTGAATTCCACCTGTTGCCCGCCCTCCAGCGTACGGAAACCTTCCCCCCGGATGGCACGGTAATGCACGAAGACGTCGTCGCCTTCCGCTCTCTGGATGAAGCCATACCCCTTAGCGGTATCGAACCACTTCACCACACCAGTCTGACGCTCAGCCACAGTCAACCAACCTCAAATGCAACTGACAGTATTAAAGCTAGTACAACTTCTACTGCCTGCAAGTGAGGAAAACGCCATTACTGTCTAGCCGGGAATAAAGACCTGCCGGCCGTCCGCTTCGATCACCAGCACCGGATGGCGGTAGAGCCGTTGCAGGTTGGCCGGCGTGAGCGCCTCGGCGGCCGGCGCGGCAAGGCTGTCGCCGTCGCCGAACAGCAGCAGCAGATGGTCGCAGAAGCGCGCCGCCAGGTTGAGATCGTGCAGGCTCATCATGAGTGCACCGCCTGCCGCAAGGGCGCGGTCGCGCAACAACTCCAGCAGGCTGATCTGATGCCGCAGGTCCAGATGATTGGCCGGCTCGTCCAGCAGATAGACCTGCGGCGCCTGCGCCAGCAGGGTAGCGATGGCCAGCCGGCGCCGCTCGCCGCCCGAGAGCGTGTCGACCGGCCGCTGCTCCAGCCCGGCCAGCTCCACCGCCGCCAGGATGGCGCGGACCGTTTCGAGATCGGCAGCGGACTCCCACTGCCAGGCATGCAGATGCGGGTGCCGACCGATCAGGGCGGTCTCCAGCACCGTCGCCGGCAGCGGGTCCTTGCTATCCTGGGGCAGCAGCCCCAGCAGCTGTGCCCGCCGGCGCCGCGACAGCGCCTTGAGCGGTGTCCCGGCCAGGCGGATCTCGCCGGCCTGTGGCGGGCGCAGGCCGGCCAGCGTATGCAGCAGCGTGGTCTTGCCCGCGCCGTTGGGACCAAGCAGCCCCCAGCACTGCCCGGGTTGCAGGGACAGCTCCAACTCCCGGCAGACCGTCAGGCCGCCGACGGTCACTGTCAGACCATGTACGGAGAGCCCGCTCACGCGCGCACCCCACTGCGGCGCAGCAGGTAGAGGAACAGCGGCACGC
Source organism: Ectothiorhodospiraceae bacterium (assembly GCA_029263635.1). GTDB lineage: Bacteria > Pseudomonadota > Gammaproteobacteria > Nitrococcales > AK92 > JAAYIK01. The sequence continues at coordinate 1,529 of JAJUFY010000073.1, forward strand.
CAATGAAGGCCGACAGCACGCCGACCGGCAGCTGCTGCGGCGCCGCAACCGTGCGCGCCAGGGTATCCGCCAGCACCAGGAAGCTGCCGCCGACGGCCACCGAGGCCGGCAGCAGCAGCCGGTGATCTCCGCCGATCAGCAGCCGTAGCAGATGCGGCACCACCAGTCCGACGAAGCCGACGCTGCCAGCCAGCGTCACTGCGGTCGCGGTCAGCAGCGAAGCGAGAAAGAAAAGCGCGACCCGCAGCTTGCCGACCGCCACGCCCAGCATGCCGGCCTCGATCTCGCCACGCGCCAGCAGATTGAGGCTGCGCGCCAGCACCATGGCGACCAGCAGGCCGAATATGAGCGCCACAGCCGCGGCACCCGGCCAGCGTGCTTCGCTCAGGTCGCCCATCAGCCAGAACAGCATGCTGCGCAGGGTCTGCTCCGGACCTATGGCGAGCAGGAAACTGATCACCGCACTCCAGCCGGAGGCCAGCACCACGCCGGTCAGCAGCAGCCGGCTGGTGGTCCAGCCGCCGCGGCCGTGGGCCAGCCCGAAGACCAGCAGCATCGACAGCAGCGCGCCGGCGAAGGCGCCGGCCGGCAGCCAGACGCTGCCGGCACCGGCCATGATGGCCAGCAGCGCCGCCACCGCCGCGCCGCCGGAAACACCGAGCACATAAGGATCCGCCAGCGGGTTGCGCAGCAGCACCTGCATCAGGGCACCCGCCAGCGCCAGCAAGCCGCCGGTAACGAAGGCGCTGAGCGCCCGCGGCAGGCGCAGTTCCAGCACGACCGTCGCTTCCAGGCCGCCGCCCTGGCCGCTCAGCGCCTGCCAGAACGCCTGCGCGTCCAGCGCGACGCTGCCGAGCGTCAGCGCTGCGGACAGGCTGGCCAGGATCAGGCCGGCAAGCGCCGCGCATAACAACCAGCGATGTGAGGAGCGGTGCGGATCGAGCAGCATGGGTGGCAGGGTAGCGTAATCCGGCCGGTGCCGGCGAAGCCGTTCGCGGCCGGCTGGCCGTCCGGGCCCCGAGCTCCGCCGGCACTGCAGCCGTTACTGGCAGTTTGCGGCCGGGATTGTTCTACTCCTCGCGGATATAGACCAGATCCCAGACGTCATGCCCGCGCTTGCGGCCGCGCAGCTCGAACTTGGTCTGCGGACGGGCTGCCACGTAAGTCGCCGCCTCCTCGGCACCGGCCGGGCGGAAACCGGGCGCGGCCTCCAGCACCGTGCGCATGTGCTCGGCGTAGTCCTGCCAGTCGGTGGCCATGTGCAGGAAACCGCCGGGCTCGAGCTTGCGCCGGATAGCCTGTGCCCAGTCCGGCTGTACCAGGCGGCGCTTATGGTGACGTTTCTTGTGCCAGGGATCGGGAAAATACAGCTGCACGCCGTGCAGGCAGCCATCCGGCAGGCGGCCAAGCACGCGCTGGGCGTCATCGCAGATCACCCGGACATTGCCGATTTCCTCGCGCTCCAGCAGCAGCAGAAGATGGCCCACTCCCGGCCGGTGCACTTCTACGCCCAGATAGTTCCACTCGGGCCGGGCCTGTGCCATCTGCGCCAGGGAGTCGCCGTTGCCGAAGCCGATTTCCAGCACTGTCGGCGCGGGCCGGCCGAACACCGCCACCGGCTCCAGCGGCCCCTCGGCGGGCGCGCCGTACTGCGGCAGCAGCTCGTCGAGGGCGCGCTGCTGGCCTTCGGTGAGCCGGCCTTCACGGCGCACGAAGCTGCGGATCTGGCGGCGGTAGGGCGGCTTGGGAGTCTGCTGGTCCACGGGCTAGGCACTGGTGGGATGGGGGCGTAAGGATGGCTGAATCGGCCGCCGGCCTCAAGCCATGCCTACGCCCGCATTACCGGGACCGCGCTCCGCGCACGGTCTTGCCAGGCAGCAATGGCAAGACGGCCGAGGCGGCCGGCCGGAAGATTACGGCTGCTGCCGGATAAGCGAATGCTCGAGCAGCCCGCCGCCCAGCGCCCGGTACAGATCGACGCTATTGGTCAGCCGCAGCTGCCGCGCCTGCACCAGGGCCTGCTCGGCGTCGAACAGCTCACGCTGGGCGTCCAGCACTTCCAGATAGCTGGCGACCCCGTTGCGATAGCGCTGCTCAGCCAGCCGCAGCCGCTCGCTCTGCGCTGCCCGCAGCCGCTCCTGAGCAGCGACCTGCTCGTCCAGGGCGCCGCGGGCCACAAGTGCATCCGCCACCTCTCGGAACGCCCTCTGGATGGTCTGCTCGTAGTCCACCACGGCCTGGTTCTTGCGCACTTCCGACAGCCGCAGGTTGGCGCGGTTGCGACCCCCGTCGAAGATCGGCAGCCGGATCTGCGGCATGAAGGACCACAGCCCGGTCCCGCCGCTGAACAGGTCGCCCAGCTCGTCGGAGGCGACGCCGACATTGCCGGTCAGGGTGATGCGCGGGAAGAAAGCGGCGCGCGCCGCGCCGATGTTGGCATTGGCGGCGATCAGCCGCTGCTCCGCGGCGAGGATATCCGGCCGCCGGATCAGCAGGTCGGACGGCATGCCGGCGGGAATCTCGGCGACGAGGGCCTGTTCGGCCAGCGACACGGGCGGCGGCAGTTCACCGATCGGCCGGCCGACCAGCACCGCCAGCGCATTGGCTGCCTGGCCACGCTGCCTGTTCAGTGCGACGACGCTGACCCGGGCGGCCTCCACCAGCGTTTCCTGCTGGCGCAGGTCCGCCTCCGAGGTGGCGCCGGCCTGGAAACGCTGCTGCGCCAGCCGGTAGGCATCTTCCCGGGCCACCAGCGCCTGCTGCGCGAGCTGCAGCTGCTCGGCCAGGGCTCGCTCAGTCAGGTAGGCGCGGCCGACTTCCGCCACGAGACTGATCTGGGCGGCCCGCTGGGCGGCCTCGGTCGCCAGGTATTGCGCCAGCGCCGCCTCGCTGAGGCTGCGCACCCGGCCGAAGAAATCCAGCTCGAAAGCGGCGATGCCCAGCCCAACCTGGTACTGGCTGCCGGTCACTCCCTGGCCGGTTTGCGGCGAGAGCGTGCGGGCCCGGGTGAAGCTGCCGGTGGCATCCAGGGTCGGCAGCCGCTCCGCCGACTGGATGTTGTACTGCGCACGGGCGGCCTCGATGTTGAGCGCTGCCAGCCGCAGATCGCCATTGTGCTCGAGCGCGCTGGCGATCAGCGACTGCAGCTGCGGGTCGGGAAAGAACTCCCGCCAGCCCAGCTCGGCGGCGACCACTCCTCTGCCGTCAGCGGCAGGCGTGACGACCGCGACATCCGGTTCCGGCCGTTCGTAGGTCGGCGCCATGCTGACGCAACCGGTCAGCAGACCGGTCAGTAGCAGAACAGGCACAAAGGTCTTAGGCATTGGTCGGCTGCTCCTCCGGCGCCAACTGGGACTGACGCTGCTCGAACTCAAGCTGCCGCTGGCTGCCCTTGAAGATGCGCCGGATCACGACGAAGAACACCGGCACCAGGAACACTGCCAGCACGGTCGCCGTGATCATGCCGCCCATCACCGCCGTGCCGATGGCGCGCTGGCTGGCGGAGCCGGCGCCGCTGGCGACCACCAGCGGCAGCACGCCGAGCGTGAAGGCCAGCGAGGTCATGATGATGGGCCGGAAGCGCAGCTTCACTGCCTCCAGCGTGGCGTCGATCAGGCTCCTGCCCTGCGCCTGCAGATCCCTGGCGAATTCGATGATCAGGATGGCGTTCTTGGCCGACAGGCCGATGATGGCGATCAGGCCGACCTTGAAGTAGACATCGTTGGGCATGCCGCGCATCCAGGTGGCAAGCAGCGAGCCCACCACGCCCAGCGGCACCACCAGCATCACCGCCGCCGGGATCGACCAGCTCTCGTACAGCGCCGCCAGGCACAGGAATACCGCCAGCAGCGACAGAGCGTACAGCACCGGCTCCTGCGCGCCCGACAGCCGCTCCTCCAGCGACTGGCCAGTCCATTCATGGCCGAAGCCGGGCGGCAGTTGCGCCATCAGCCGCTCCATTTCGGCCATTGCCTCGCCCGTGCTGTAGCCGGGCGCCGCGCTGCCGGAGATCCTGACGGCCGGATAGCCGTTGTAGCGGCTCAGCTGCACCGGCCCCAGCTCCCAGCGCGCCTCGGTGAAGGTGGACAGCGGCACCATGCCGCCGGCGGCGTTGCGCACGTAGAGGTTCTCCAGGTCATGCGGCTGCATGCGCCCCTGGATATCGGCCTGCACGATCACCCGCTGCTGACGGCCGGCGTTGGGGAAATCGTTGACATAGGTCGAGCCCAGCGCCGTGCCGAGGACCGCGCTGATATCGGCGAACGAAACGCCCAGCGCGCTGGCTTTCTCGCGGTCGATGGTCAGCTTGAGCTGCGGCGCATCGTCCAGCCCCTCCGGCCGCACCCCTTCCAGCACCGGGCTCTGCGCCGCCAGGCCGAGCAGCTGGTTACGGGCGGCGATCAGGGCTTCGTGCCCCATGCCGCCGCGGTCCTGCAGCCGGAACGAGAAGCCGCTGGCGTTGCCCAGCGCCGGGATAGGCGGCGGCGTGATCGAGAACACGATGGCGTCGCGGATCTGCGAGAAGGCGGCCATCGCCTCGCCGGCGATGACGCCAGCGGCCTGATCGGGACCGCGCTCTTTCCAGTCCTTGAGCGTGGTGAAGGCGAGGCCGGCATTCTCGCCGCGGCCCGAGAAGCTGAAGCCGCGGATGGTGACGATGTGCTTCACGGCCGGATGGTTCAGATAGAACTCCTCGACCTGCTTCAGCACCTCTTCGGTGCGGTTGGCACTGGCGCCGGCGGGCAACTGGACGCTGGTCACCAGATAGCCCTGGTCCTCGATCGGCAGGAAGGAAGTCGGCAGTCGCACGAACAACACGCCCATGACCACGATGATGGCCAGATAGACCAGCATGTAGCGGCCGGTGCGACGCAGGATCCGCGCCACCAGCCCCTGGTAGCTGCGGGCGGTGCGGTCGAAGCTGCGGTTGAACCAGCCGAAGAAGCCGCGCTTGCGGTGGTGATGGCCGGCCTCTACCGGCTTCAGCATGGTCGCGCACAGCGCCGGCGTCAGGGTCAGCGCCATCAGCGCCGAGAACACCATGGACGCGACCAGGGACAGCGAGAACTGCTTGTAGATCGCCCCCACCGAACCGGCGAAGAAGGCCATCGGGATGAACACCGCGGTCAGCACCAGGGTGATGCCGATAATGGCGCCGGTGATCTGGCCCATGGCCTTGTGGGTGGCCTCCTTGGGCGGCAGGCCTTCCTCGCTCATGATGCGCTCGACGTTCTCCACCACCACGATGGCGTCGTCGACCAGGATGCCGATCGCCAGCACCAGGCCGAACATGGTCAGCACGTTGATGGAGAAGCCCAGCGCCAGCATGGTGGCGAAGGCACCCAGCAGCGCCACCGGCACCGCCAGGGTCGGAATCAGCGTGGCCCGGAAGTTCTGCAGGAACAGGAACATCACCAGGAACACCAGCACCACCGCCTCGATCAGCGTCTTGACCACGCCCTCGATCGAGATCTTCACGAACTGCGAGGTGTCGTAGGGGATGGCGTACTCGATATTGTCCGGGAAGTAGCGCGACAGCTCCTCGAGCTTGGCCCGCACCGCCTTGGCAGTGGCCAGCGCATTGCCGGTCGGCGAGAGCTGCACGCCGATAGCGGCGTTGGGACTGCCGTCGAGGCGGGTGCCGAACATGTAGTTTTCGCCGCCCAGCTCGATGCGGGCGACATCGCGCAGCCGCACGGTGGAGCCGTCCGGATTGGAGCGCAGCAGGATGCTGCCGAATTCCTCCGGCGTGCTGAGCTGACCGGTCACCATCACCGGCTGGACGATTTGCTGGCCCACGGCGCTGGGCTGGGCGCCCAGGCTGCCGGCAGCGACCTGGGCGTTCTGGGTCCGGATGGCGGCAATCACGTCGGCCGGCGTGAGCTCCAGGCCCACCAGCTTGTCCGGCTGGATCCAGATCCGCATGGCCTGCTGGGTGCCGAACAGCGTCGCCTGGCCGACACCGGGGACGCGCTTGATGTCTTCGATGATGTTGCGGGAGATGTAGTCGCCGAGCTCGACCCGGCTGAGGCTGCCGTCGGTGGACGACAGCGTCGCCATCAGCAGGAAGTTGCTGCGCGACTTGCGCACCTGCAGGCCCTGGCGCGTCACCTGTTCGGGCAGGCGCGGCTCCACCGCCTTCAGGCGGTTCTGCACCTCCACCTGGGCCATGTCGGGGTCGGTGCCGAAAACGAAGGTGGCGGTGATCTGCGCCGTGCCGTTGGCTTCGCTGCTGGACTCGATGTAGAGCAGCCCTTCGATGCCGTTGAGCTCCTGCTCGATCAGGCTGGTGACGCTTTCATCCAGCGTTTCCGCCGACGCGCCCGGATAGGTCGCGGAAATGACGATGGACGGCGGCGCGATTTCCGGATACTGGGCCACTGGCAGCTGCGTGATCGCCAGCGCGCCGGCAACCATGATGAACAGCGAGATCACCCAGGCGAATACCGGGCGCTCGATAAAGAAATGTGCCATGCGGGTAGTCCTTAGTTAGCCGGCGCGTTCTGCCCGTGCTCCACATCGGCGAGCGCATGCGTCGGATCGCTCCAGGGATGCGGGGTAGCCGGAGCGCCCGGCTGCACTTTCTGCAAACCCTCGACAATGACCTGATCGCCGGCCTGCAGGCCGCTGGTGATGACCCACTGGTTGCCGTGGGCGCGGCCGACCGTCACCGGCTTGACCGCCACCCTGCCGTCGAGATCGACCACCATCACCACGGCGCCCTGGTGGGTGCGGTTGACGGCCTGCTGCGGCACGGTAATGGCATCGTTCACCACCGCCTGCTGCAGGCGGGCACGCACGTACATGCCGGGCAGCAGGAAGCGGTCCGGATTCGGCGCCTCGGCCCGCAGCGTCACGGCGCCTGTGCTCTGGTCCACGCTGATGTCGCTGAACAGCAGCCGGCCGGGGTAGGGATATTCGCGGCCGTCCTCGGTGATCAGGGTGACCTTGGCCTCCTCGGCGTCCAGCCCCTGCAACTGGCCGCTGGCGAGCGCACGCTGCAGCTGCAGCAGCTCGGCGCTGGACTGGGTCAGGTTGACGTAGACCGGATCGATCTGCTGGATGATGGCGAGCGGCGTCGCCTCGCCCTGCCCGACCAGCGCGCCTTCCGTCACCAGCGCCCGGCCGATACGGCCGGCAATAGGCGCGGTGACGGTGGCATAGCCGAGATTGAGACGCGCCACCTCCACCGCCGCCTTGGCGGCGGCGACGTCGGCAGCCGCCAGTTCGCGGGCGGCAACGGCGTCATCGTAGTCCTGGCGGCTGATCGCATTGATCTCGACCAGCGGCGCATAGCGCTTGACACGGATGCTGGCCTGCTTGAGGTTGGCCTCGGCCCGTGCCAGCTGCGCCTTGGCGCTGTTGAGGGTGGCCTGCAGCGGCGCCGGATCGATGCGGTAGAGCACATCGCCGGCCTGGACGTCGCTGCCTTCCTGGAACACCCGTTCCAGCACGATGCCGGCAGCGCGTGCCCGCACCTGGGCGGTGCGCGAGGCCTCGACCCGGCCCGGCAGCTCGGTCGTCATCACCACCGGGCGCGGCGTCACCGTCACCACAGCGACATCCGGGGGCGGCGGCGGCGTGTTGACCATGGTCGGCTCGTTACTGCAGGCAGCCAGAGTGGAAAGAACCAGTGCCATGGCGCCAAG
>JAJUFY010000381.1 GCA_029263635.1 Ectothiorhodospiraceae bacterium
ATGGACTTGCAAAGGCCGGGCTTTTTCTTGCCGTCGGCGTCAGGCAGCGAGCGGCGCTTCGGCGTGGACGGGTACTGCTCGTCGCGGGCATCGCCGCAGTGGCGATTGCCGGAGCACCCCTCACCGCCGGCAGCCTGACCAAGCACCTAATCAAGACAGGCGTGGAAGGCGGGCAGGGCGGGAGTGTCGACATAGTCGCTAACCTGCTCTCCTGGACTGCCGTCGGGACCTTCTTGCTGATGCTGCGCTTCCTCCTGCTGCTGAAGAGAGAGCGCCCGTCTGACGACCGCGCGGCGTCCTGCTTCTGGCTCTGGGGACCCTTCCTGCTCCTGGTGCTGGCAGGGCAGCTTCTGCCCTGGTTCCTGGCTCTCAGGGAGGGCATAGGTGCCGAAGTCATCTCCCTTTACGGCATCTGGGAAAGCCTCTGGCCGATCCTGTTCGCGCTGGGTCTCTGGGCGCTCTGGTCGCTGGCCAGGCGACAGGGCTTTCGCTGGAAGTGGGACGTGCCGGAGGGCGACTTGATCAATCTTGCACCGACGCATGAGGAAGCGGCGTCTCGCGCAGATGCGGCATACGGACGGGCCGCGCGCCTTTTTCGGCGTCGGCCCGAGGTGCTTTTCAGGCTGAACGAGATGATCGGCAGCCGGATCGAGCGGTGGGAGGCTGGCTTGTTGCAGCCGAGCGCAGCCGCCGTTGCCGTATTGCTTGCCGTGGCGGCGACGGCGGCGAGCCTCGTCTAACCGGGGCCTACATAGCGGCCTATATAAACAAACGCACCGTAGAGACTGCCAGCGAGGAACCTCGTTCTACCGTGGTCGCGCCTCCGATCTGCTCTTACCCCGGGACGACGTTGCGCGGCTACCGCGTAAGCAGCCGCTTCACGTCCGGTGGAAGGGCAAAGGCGCCCTGGTGCACGGCCGGGCTGTAGTAATGGGTTTCGATGCCCAGCTCGCCGAATCGCTGTTCCAGCGCTTCGAGAGACACCTTCCGGTGATCGATCTCGTCGCTTGCCCAGCCGAGGGTCATCGCGCCACCGGTGTAGGTGGGCACGACCGCCAGGTAGAAGGTCGCATCCTCGAACAGCCCGGAGAGCTTCCGGTAGCCGTCGGTCAGTTCGTCGGGCTGCAACAGCGGCACGCCGTGCTGGGTGACCAGGATGCCCCCGGGGTTCAGGCAGCGCTTGCAGTTCCGATAGAACTCCGCGGTGAAGAGCACCTTGCCCGGCCCAATCGGGTCGGTCGAATCGACCACGATGAGGTCGAAACGATCCTCGGTTTCCGCGACATAGCGGCAGCCATCGGCGATGACGACCTCAGCCTTGGGGTTGTCGAAGGCGCCGTCGGACAGCTCCGGCAGATAGCGTTTCGACAATTCGATGACGTCGGGATCGATCTCCACCATGACGGCCCGCTCGATTGGGTGCTTGACCGCTTCGCGCAGGCTGCCGCCGTCGCCACCACCGATGATCAGCACCTGCCGGGCCCGGCCGTGAGCCAGAAGCGGCGGGTGCAGCAGCATCTCGTGGTAGGCGTGATTGTCGCGGGTCGTGGTCTGGATGGCGCCGTCGAGGGCCAGGACCTTGCCGAAGATCTTGTTCTCGAAGATCACCAGGTCCTGGTACTCGGTCTTGTCGCGGTAGAGCTCTCGCTCTACCGCGAAGTACTGGCCATAGGGGCCATGCAGTGTTTCGAGATACTGCATCATCCCACGATACCGCGCTTGTGTTCACCGACACTCACTCGGACCACCGGCCCGAAGGCCTGCCGTAAGAACTCGATCGCCTTGTGGGGCTCGGCGCGCCCGCACATGAAGAGATCGATGGCCGCATAGCCGCACTCCGGCCAGGTGTGGATGGAGATATGGCTTTCCGCCAGTACCGCCACACCGGATACCCCTCCGTTGGGCGTGAAGTGGTGGAGATCGATGTTCAGCAGGGTGGCACCCGCAACTTCCGTCGCACGCCGCAGCGTTGCGTCCACATGATCGAGATCATCGAGCCTGGAAGCGTCCCAGAGATCGATGATCAGGTGTGTGCCGGCGAAACGCAGGCCGTCCTTCTCGACGAAATGGTCGAGACGGTCGTCACCAGGAATCGTGGTATCTCCGGCGGAAACACCAGTGTCGTGAACCGCCGTCAGCGTCTCGCCGACGTCGGTGTGCTTTTCCTCTTTGGTTAGGGTG